>CAYMJK010000259.1:0-7984 GCA_964390535.1 uncultured Phycisphaeraceae bacterium
GCGGCGTGGGGGCCGTGGGGTGAGGGGTTCGGTCGGGGGGATCGGGGGTCGGGGGTCGGGGGGCGTGGGGGCGTGGGGCCGGGCGTCAGGGGAGGAGGAACCAGGCGCCGGCGGAGATCGCTAAGCCCAGCAGGGACAGGAGTTTGATCCATCGGACCTGGCGGTCGATCGGCAGGCGGTCGATCGGGTGGCCTATGAGGCGGGCGAGGCGGCGGCGGCGGGAGGCGATGGAGCCGTGGCGGAAGCTGAAGCGGCCGGGGGCGACGTGGTTGAGGGCGGCGACGATGCGGAGGGCTGCGGCCATGGCGCCTGCGGCCTGCTCGGTGATGACCGGGGGGGCGGCGGCGCGGGGGGCGGGGTCGTCGTGAGGGACGGCGATGGAGAGGTCTGCCGCGGCGAAGGCGTCGGCCTGCCATTCGAATCTGCGGCTGACGAGGCCGAGGATGAGGCCGGTTCCGAGGAGGAGGATGGCGCCCTCGATGGGGGCCTGGGCGGCGCCGAGGCGGGCGAGGGGGGCCTCCAGCGGGGCGAGGGCGAGGCCGATCGCGAGGAGCGAGGCGACGACGCTGACGATCAGCCATGGGAGGTGGCGGCGGCGGATGTGGGCGAGTTCGTGGGCCATGACGGCCTCGACCTGCTGGCGCTCCATGCGCTCGAGGAGGCCGTCGGTGATGAGGATGTAGCGGAGGGGGGGCGCGAGGCCCATGACGGCGGCGTTGACCATGGCGCCATCGGTGCGCCAGACGAGGATGTCGCGGACGGGGGCGCGGTGGCGGCGGCACATGGCGAGGAGATCGTGGCGAAGGGGGCCGGGGCCGAGGGGGGCGGTCTCCCAGATGCGGCGCATGAGGGCGGGCATGAGGAGGAAGATGATGGCGGCGCCGGTGAGTTCGATGGCCATGAGCGCGGGGGCAGCGCGGGCGGAGCCGAGGCGCTCGGTCAGCCATTCGCCGGCGAAGCGGCGCTCGATCCACATGAGCGTGTCGTGCCACATGAGCAGGCAGAGGAGGGGGACGAGGAGGAGGGCCATCTGGTTGCGCACGATGCCGATGGTGTGGCGGAGGGGGCCGGGGAGGCGGCCGATGTCGGCGCCTTCGTCGATGCGGCGGAGGAGGGCGGCTTCGCGCAGGCGGCGCTCCAGCGGATAGGAGGAGTAGGCCATGAGGACGAGGCCGGCCCAGAGAGGGGCGAGGGCCACGAGTTCATCCAGCGCCAGTGGCCAGTCGCCGAGCGCGGTGCGCACGGCGGGGAGGAGCCCGAGGCCGAGGAGGGCGCCGATCTGCACCCAGCCGACGCCGATGCGGCCGATTGCGAGGATCCAGTCAGCGACGTGGGCCCAGCGCGGGCGGCCGCGATCGAGGCGGCGCACGGCGACGAGCGTGGCGGCGTGGGCGCTCAGCCAGACGAGCGCGAGAGCGGCGGCCGTGAGGGCGATGGTGGCGCCGGCGCCGAGGGGGAGCTGGCGGCCGCTCCACATCTGCTCGCTGACCAGCAGCGCCAGCACGGAGCCGATCACCAGCGCGTGCAGCATGCGGCGCTACCGCTCGACCACGATGCGCCCGAGGTCGACGACGATCCCGTCGGCGCAGTAGTAGTCGACGGCGATCTCGCCGGGCTCGAGGCTGGTGAGGGTGAGGCAGTTGACGCCGTAGCGATCGGCGTATTGCAGGTCACCCTCGCTCGGGCCGGCGACTGCCGCGGAGCTGCCGAGCTGTGCGTGGAAGTGATAGTGGGCCAGCGTGCGCACGCCCTGGTCGATCATGTCGGCGGAGGCGACGAACTGATCGTCGCCGGGGCGCTCGTTGGGTCGGGGCGGGAAGAGCGTCGCGCGGAAGACGCCGACGCCGGAAACCTCGCTGGGGCGGGCGTGGAGGAGGCCGCCGTACTCGGTGGTGCGGTCGGCGCGGTCGGTGGCGATCTGGTCGAGGGCGGCCTCGACGACGCCGGGGTCGTGGATCGCAACATCGACGACGAGGATCGCGAGCATCTGGCCCCAACTCATGCGGGCGGCGTGGTCCTCCAGGCGCTCGGGGAGGCGGCCTTTGACGCCGGCGGTGCGGCGGACGATGCGCCGGCCCTCGAGGCGCGTGCGCAGCTCGGAGAGCAGCGCCTGGCGCGGGGAATCGAGCCATGCGGGGCGCATCTCCTGAGACCAGCGGATCGGCTCGATGTGGCGCAGGCGCAGATCCTCGCGCTGCTCGGGGCCGAGCTTTGCCACGGCTTCGGCGGCCTCGGCCCACCAGGCGCGGGCATCGGGATCATCGGCGCGCAGCGCGGTGAGCCAGGTGAGTTCGGCGCCGGTGAGCGGGACGACGCCGAGGTCCTCGATGCCGGCGCGGAGGTCGGCGAGCACGCGGCGGCCGTCGGCGCTGTCGGCGGTGATCGAGGGATCGTCGATTACGCGCATGCGCAGCCCGCCATCGGGGTCGAGCCGGGCGAGCAGATCCCACGCGTCGGCGCGGGTGCGGGCATCCATGTCGATGGTCATCAGCTTGCCCTCGTTCGGGTCCAGGAAGACCTCGAGGACGACCTGTCCGATGGACCTGCCCGGATGCAGAGCGAGCAGGGCCTCGCGCTCGGGGCGTTCATCGTCGGGCTGCGCGGACCACGGGCGGGCGTAGCTGCGGACGAGCGCGCCGCTGTATTCGGTCCAGCCGCGGGCGGCGGCCTCCTGGGAGATCAGCTTGACGACCTGGGGGTTGCGCTCCTGCCAGAGGCGCATGCGCATGAGTTCGCGGGCTTCGGCGAGGGCGCGCCGGTCGGTCTCGTCCAGGAGCGTGCGGATGGATGCGAGGCGCAACTCCGTCGGCGCCTGCGGTGACCAGGCGATGCTCTCGACGGCCTCGCGCATGGCGTCGCGGCCGCCGGGCTCGGCGGGCGCATCCTCCCACGCGGTGTCGAGGGCTTCGATCCGCTTGGAGACGGAGAGTTCCGGGTCGAGGTAGTCGGTCCGGGGATCGTTCTTCGGCCGCGACGGGCCGCTGGAACACGCGGGCAGCGTGAAGGCGACCGCCAGGATCCCTGCGGCGACCACCACGGCTGCGGCGAGCCCGGCGCTCCTGAGGAATGCTCGATGCTGTTTCATGGTGAACAAGTGTACGGCCGCACGGGCCGCAGGGGCGGCGCCGCCCCGATCAGCGACCGAGCGCCCGCGCCCCCGGGCGCCGAGCGGGACTATCCTTCTTCACGATGGTTCCGGGCGGCACACTTCGCGAGCGGGTGCAGACGGTGATCAACCTCATCCGGCCGGCGGTGCAGGCGGACGGGGGTGATGTCGAGTTGCTCGATGTCACCGGTGAGGGGGACGTCACGATCCGGCTGCACGGGGCGTGCATCGGGTGTCCGTCGAGCGAGATCACGCTCCGGCACGGGATCGAGCGCAATCTCAAGGCCCACGTGCCGCAGGTTCGGTCGGTACAGTCGCAGAACTGAAGGATCAATCGGCCGGCGGATCGTCGACCCCTTGCGAGCGAGGGGGCGCTGGATCCGCCGCGGAGCGGCGGGCTCCCCGCGCGCGGCGGGCTCGCAACTGCTGGCGGGCGAGTTCGCGCATGTCCTCGACCGAGTCGGTCTCGTCGACGATCTCGACGCCGAGCAGCGCCTCGATGACATCCTCGAGCGTGACGATGCCCTCGACGCCGCCGAACTCGTCGACAACCAGGAAGAGCTGCTCGCGGCGGCGGACGAACTCCTCCAGCACCGGCTGCAGCCGGGCCGACTCGGGCACGGCGTGGAGGGGACGGGCGAGGTCGGCCATGATCGCCTCGGGCCTGCCATCGGCGGCGGCCTGAAAGATGTCGTGGCGCGGAACCACGCCGATGAAGTCGCCGCCGGGGCCGATCACGGGTATGCGGGCGAAGCGGGGCGGGTCGCCGGTGGTCAGTTCGCGCACGGTCTGGTCGGCGCGGAGGGCGAAGACCACGGTGCGCGGTGTCATGACCTCCTTCACGGAGACCTCGCGCAGGGCGATGAGGTTGCGGATGATGCGCAGCTCACCGTGATCGATCGCGCCTTCCTCGCGGGCGATGCGGGCGATGCCGCGGACCTCGTCACGGCTCATCCGGTCGACCTTCTGGTTGGTTCCGGCGATGCGCTTGGAGATCCAGTCGCAGATGGCCACCACCGGGCGCAACACAATCATCATGATGTGGATGGCCCACGCGGTGAACGGCGCCAGCCGCTTTGCGTGGACGGCGCCGATGGTCTTGGGGATGATTTCGGAGAAGATCAGGATGAGCAGCGTGACGACGACGCTCACGGCGCCGACCCACGCCTCGCCCCAGAGGATCGCCGCCTGGGCGCCCGTGCCCGCGGCGCCGATGGTGTGCGCGAAGGTGTTCAGCGTGAGGATCGCCGCGAGCGGCCGATCGACATCATCCTTCATCTGCTGGAGCCGCCTGCCGGCCGGGCGCCCGCGCTCGACGAGCACCGCAACGTGTGACCGGGGGACGCTGAGCAGCGCCGCCTCCAGAATCGAACAGAGAAACGAAACGGCGACGGCGAGCAGCAGGTACAGCAGCAGGAGGATCATGCGTGGGTTCGTCCGGGCTGATCCTATGGCCCGCCGCGAACCCGCCCGTCAGGAGCCGTGCAGGCGGAAGCCGGAGTCGGCGTCGCCGATGCGGAGCACGGAGATCGAGTTGGTCGCCTTCGGGCGGCCCAGGGGCTTGCCGGCCAGCAGTGCGACGCGGTCGCCGTGCTCGACCCAGCCGAGGGCGAGCAGATCGCGCTCGACCTGGTCGGTCCAGTCGCCGAGGCGGCCGGAGGCGGGGGGCTGCGCCAGCATCGGCGTGACGCCGCGGAGCAGCGCCATGCGCCGGCTGGTCGCGGCATCGGAGGTGTAGGCGACGATGGGCACGTTGAAGCCGTTCTGGCTGAGATAGCGCGCGGTGCCCCCGTGCTGCGACCAGCACGCGACGAGCGTTGCGCCGGTGTCGCGGACGATGTGCCAGGCGCCATGGGCGAGCGCGGCGGTCTGATACCGGCTTGCGACGAGACGCTCGGGCGGGGAGGGCTCGCCGGTCTCGAGCAGGCCGCTCTCCTCGGCAGCGCGGGCGATGCGGCTCATCACCTCGACGACAAGATCGGGATGGCGGCCGATGGCGGTTTCGCCGGAGAGCATGACGGCATCGGCGCCATCGAAGATGGCGCTGGCGATGTCGGTCGCCTCGGCGCGGGTGGGGCTGGCGCTCTCGATCATGCTCTCGAGCATCTGGGTGGCGACGATGCAGGGCTTGCCCCAGGCGCCGCAGGCGCGGATGATCCGTTTCTGGGCGATCGGGACCTGGGCGATGTCCATCTCGACGCCGAGGTCGCCGCGGGCGACCATGATGGCATCCGCGGCATCCGTGATGGCGTCGATGTTTTCCAGCGCCTGCGGCTTCTCGATCTTCGCGATGATGGGCATGTGGGCGCTGCCGGCGCCGAGGCCGAGGCTCCGCGCGCGGGTTCGCAACTCCAGCACATCCTCGGCCTTGCGGACGAAGGAGAGGGCGAGATAGTCGACCTGCTGGGCCACCGCCCACTGGGCCAGTTCCCAGTCGCGATCGGTGACCGATGGGGCCGAGACGTGCGTCTCGGGCAGGTTGATCCCCTTGCCGCTGGTGACGAGGCCGCCGGTGGTGACGAGGCAACGGAGGCGGTCGTCGTCATGCTCGACGGCGAGCAGGCGGATGGCGCCGTCGTTGATCAACACGCGCTGGCCGGGCTCGACCTCGGCGATGAGTTCGGGGTAGGTCACGCCGAACGTTGGGATTCCGCCGACGATCTGCGCGCCATCCCGGGCCCGCTCGAAGACGATGTCCTGGCCGGTCACGACGCTGATGCCGCCATCGGGGACGCGGCCGACGCGGATCTTGGGCCCGGGCAGGTCGGCGAGGATGGCGACCGGGCGGTTCATCTCGGCGGAGATCTCCCGAACATCGCGCAGCCGCCGCTCGTGCTCGGGGCGGGCGCCGTGGGAGAGGTTGAAGCGCATGACGCTGACGCCGGCCATGATGAGGCGGCGGAGCATCTGCGGGGACTCGCTGGCGGGACCGATGGTGGCGACGATCTTGGTGAGGGCCGGGCGTCGCTGGGAGGAGTCCATGGAAGAAGTATCGGCCGATCAGGGGGCGAAGGCGCGGCGCGGGTCATCACGGCCATCTCCAGATGGCTCACGCGGAGGCGCGGAGGCGCGGAGGATGCGCGCACGAGCCTAAGCTCCCGCTTGCGGTCCGAGGGAGGAGCAGGAGCAGGCATGTCCACCGAACCCGTCGCCCTCATCACCGGCGCCGGCAGCGGGATCGGGCGGGCGGCCGCGGTGGCCCTCGCCGACCGCGGGTGGCGGCTCGTGCTCGTTGGGCGGCGGCGGCACACGCTCGAGGAGACCGCCGAACTCGCCGACACCGAGTGCGCCATCGCCGCCGGCGACATCACGCGCGAGGCCGACTGCCGCGCGATGATCGCCGCGGCCACCGACGGGCTGGGGCGGCTTGACGCCTTGATCAACAACGCGGGGTATGCGCCGCATCTGCCGATCGACCAGACGACGCCGGAGATCATCGCCGAGGCGTTCGCCATCAACGCGATCGGGCCGGCGCTGCTGATCCATCTCGCGTGGCCGATCTTCACGGGCCAGGGGTCCGGCGTGATCGTCAATGTCTCCACGCTGGGCACGCAGGATCCGTTCGAGGGGTTCTTCGCGTACGCCGCGGCGAAGTCGGCAGTGAACTCGATGACCAGGAGCTGCGCCAAGGAGGGGGCAGCGCACGGGATCAAGGCGTTCGCCATCGGGCCGGGCGCGGTCGAAACGGCGATGCTCCGCGGCATCTTCGGGGACGCGATCCCGCCGGAGGCGTGCCTTGCGCCGGAGGTGGTGGCAACGGTGATCGCGGAGTGCGTCTGCGGGGAGCGGGACGGCGACAACGGGAGCGTGATCTGGATGGTGGCGGACGGTTGAATCGAAGAGATTCTCACCACAAAGGCACAGAGCAGCAAGCCGTACCCAAAGCTTTCATCCACAGATGGCCACAGATTGGCACAGATGTGTAGGAGCGCCTGCGGCGCGGGCGGCGTCACCCGCGCTCGCCGTACAGAGGGGACAGTGAGAAGAGGCTTGAACTGCTGACTCTGTGATCTCTGTGGCTCTGTGATGAAAGCATCGTGATTCAGGCCGCGCGGCGCGGCTTGAACATCCGCAGGCGCGATCCGCCCTCGGCGCGGGAGGCCTCGGCCGCCTTGCTTGCCGCGTGGAGGAGGAGTTCGGTCCGCCGGTAGGTCGATGCGCTGGCGTCGTCGGCGATGGCGAGACCGAGGCTGAGGGTCACCGCCGGCTGGTCCGGGCCGCCGCGCCAGCCGGCGCTGAGCAGGCCGAGTTCCTCATCGCAGCGCATCGCGAGGCGCGTCGCAACCTCCCGCTGCGGGCCGACGAGGGCTGCGGCCAGGGCGCCTTCCTCCCAGCGGCCGACGATGACCTCCGCGGCGCCCGGGGGGCGCAGCAGGTGCTCCAGCGCGTGGGCGGTCTCCACCAGGGCGACATCCAGAATCTCCTGGCCGCGGGCGGCGAGCACTGTGTCGTAGCCGTCGATCCTGGCGATGACGACGGCCACGGGGGCGCCGCCGGCCAGCGTCTGCTCGAAGGCGGCGCTCAAGCGGCACTCGAACTCGGGGCGCGTCAGGGCGCCGGTCAGGGGGTCGCGCAGCCGGCCATCGCGCACGAGGGCGGCGAGGCCCTCGGGCTCGGCGGAGGTGTCGGGGGCGCCGGCGATTGTCGCGCGGAGGCGCTCGGCCTCGGCGAGCATGGCGCCGACATCGGCGCTGCGGCCGATCTCGATGTGGAGCAGGCCGGCGGCCTCGCGGGCGGCGTCGGCGGTTTCGCGAGTAATGACGGCGCACTCGGCCTCTTCCAGGTTCAGGGCGGCGTGCGCCTGCCGCACGAAGGCGGCATGGGCTTCGGCGCCGCCATCGAGGCTGATGGCTTCATGGACGAGATTGCCGAGGGCCA
>CAYMJK010000260.1:0-3017 GCA_964390535.1 uncultured Phycisphaeraceae bacterium
GGGCTGCCGGCGCTGAGCAGCGGCGAGTACGCTGTGGTGCTGATCAACGACGAGGGCGAACAGGTTGCCGATCTCGCACAGCGGTTCGCATCCGAGGGCGGCAGCCTGCGCCTGATCAAGCTCGACCTCGCCTCGGAGCACGATGGCCTGCGGCTGGCGCTGGTTTCGACGGCGGGCGACCGCGAGCCGATGTTCGTCTCCGAAGCGCTGCGGCTGGCCTGAGGCCGGCGGTGGCGGTGGGGGATAGTCGGGGGTTGGCGGCGCTCAGATGCCGGCGCTCTCCACCTCGGGGACGCGCACGTCGGCAAACTCGTCGGCCGCGCGGGCCTCGGCGCCGATCTTCTTCATCAGCATGAACGTCTGACGCATCACCAGGAAGCCGACGCCGAGTGTCGCGCCGGCGAGCATGGCGAAGATGCCCGCGGCGTACACGAGTCTGCCGTCGCTGATGGGGCGGCCCATGACCGCGGCCTCGTCGCTGACGACGCTGCGGAGGCCGTCGGCGCGGCGGTCGCGTGAGAGGCTGGCCTCGCGGGCGAGCGTGGCGACCAGCGTCTCGACGACGCGCCGGGCTCGGGTGGCGCCTTCGCCGCGGTACTCGAGGGTGAGCTGGCCGGGGCCGGGGCTGAAGGCCGTGAGGTTTGCCTGGAGGTCGGTGGTGAGGGCGCCGGGCTGGGCGAGCGTCGTGATGCCGCGACGGCCGAGCTGCGGGGCCGCGGCCTCGATGAAGCGGGCGTCGGCAACGAACTCTTCGTGGAAGGTCTGCCAGCCGGCGAGGGCGGTGTCATCCATCGGCTGCCCGTTGGCGTCGGCGGAGAGGGTGGCGGTGGCGGCGTAGGTTGCCGGAGCGACGTGTGTGGCGACGATCCAGCTCAGGCCGGCGCAGATGGCCATTGAAGCGGCGAACATGGCCATGACCAGCGTCGAGCGCTTGGCCATGGAGCCGAAGTCGAAGCGCGGGCGCTTCGACATGATCTCCGCGGGCGCACGCCCCGGGCGCTGGGCCGGCTGCGGGGTCTGCGGCTGGCCATCGGCGCCGGCGGGCTGGCGGCCGGCGGCGCCGAGCTGCTTCTGGCGGGCGGCGATCGACTCGGCTGCGCGGGTGAGCGCGGCTGCGCGCTCGTCGAGGGCGCTGCGGATGCGCTGCAGGCGCCGGCGGCGCCGGGAGAGATGCTCGATGGCGATGGTCCACGCCTGCTCGTTGGCATCGGGCGCGGCGGGCTGGGCGCCGCTCTGGCCGCTGTCGAGCTGCTCCTGGAGCGCGACGATCGCCTGATCGCGCTGGCGGACGGCCTCTTCGAGGCGGGCGAGTTTCTCGGCGGCGGCGCGGTCGGGCGCGGACTCGGAGGGCGCGGCGCGCAGGGTTTCGATGGCCTGATCTCGCTCGGCGATGGCGGCCTCGAGCGAGGCGATGCGCTGGGCGGTTGCGGCTTCGCCCTGCTGGCCCTTGCCCTTGATCTGTTCGATGGAGGCCTCTGCCGCCTGGGCGCGGCGGTCGGCGGCCTCGGCCTGCTCGCGGGCCTGGGCGGCGGCGGCCTCGGCCTCCTTGAGCGCGGCCTGCAGGCGCTTAGCATCTGCGCCGGCGGATGAGGCCTGGGCGCCGGCGGACTTCAGTTCCTCGAGTCGACCGGTGAGGGATTCGAGGCGGACATCACGGCTCTCGATCTCCTCGCGCAGCTTTGCCTGGGCCTGGTCGGCGGCGGCGGTCACCTGCTTGAGCCTGGCGTCGAACTTCGCCGTGACCTGTTCGAGTTCGCCGATGCGGGCGTCGCGCTGGGTGACGGCCTTCTGCAGTTCCGACTCGCGGCCGCCGGCGCCGGCGGTGGCCTGTTCGAGCTGCTGCTGCACGGCGGCGGCGCGCTGCTCGGCCTGCTTGCAGCGCTCCTGGAGTTCGGCGGCAGCGCGCTGGGTCGCCTCGACCTGCGCTCTCGCCTGTGACTGCGCCTGCGACTGGATGGCCTGGGACGCCTGCTCGAGTTCGGCGATGCGGCTCTGCAGTTCGCCGACGAGGGCGTCGCGCTGCTCGATCTGATCGTGCAGCGCGGCGGTTGCCGATTCGGAGTCGGAGGTCGCGGCGCCGAGTTGGGCCTTGAGTTGACGCGACTGCTCTTCGAGGCTCTCGATGCGCTGCTGACGCTGGCGGACCTGCTCGCGCAGCTCGTCGGCCTCGGACGTCAGGGCGCCGAGCTTGCTGTCAGCCGCGCCGGTCTTCTGACGCAGTTCCTCGAGCCGGGCCTGCAGCGCCTTGTCGCGCTCGATCGCCTGCTGCGCAGCCTGCTGGGCCCGCTCGGTGGCGGCGGCGGCCTGCTTCTGCTGCTCCTGGGCCTCCTCGAGCCGGGCCTGCATCTGCTCGACCTGGCTCGCGGCGGCGGCGACGCGGGCATCGGCCTCCTCGCGGGCCTTCGCCGCAGCGGCGCCGGCCTTGGCGATCTCGCTGCGCTCGGCGACGAGGGCCTGCTCCTGCTCGGCGAAGCGCTGCGCCTGCTGCTCGACCTCGGCAGCGCGGCGGTCGAGCTCGGCCTTGGACTCCTCCAGCGAGGCGCGGACCTGCGATTCCAGTTCCGCCAGCGCGGACTCCCCCTCATCCAGCTTCTTCTGCCGTTCGGCCAGGGCGGCCTCGCGGGTGGCGAGGCCCTTCTGGACGGCCTCGACCGAGTCGCGGGCAGCGCGCATCTGGGCGCCGCCGGCCCTGATCGCCTGCTCGCGCTCGACGAGGGCCTTCTCGCGGGCCAGCAACTCATCAGCCTTCTTCTGCAGCTCGGTCCGCTCGCGCTCGCGGGTGGCGTGGGCATCGCGAAGCTGGGCGAGGCGCGACTCGACATCGGTGATGACGCCGAGGATGTCACCCCCGACACCCGAGGCGCCGCCGGCGCCTCCCGCGCCTCCGGCGCCCCCAATGCCACCGGCGCCGTGCCGCGGGGGCGCGGGCGTCGGGGGCTGATCTGGCCTTCGCTCATTCATCTCGGTCGCCTCCGCTCGCTACATCGCGCTTACCCGGCCAGGCGCGGATATCCCCC
>CAYMJK010000261.1:0-3147 GCA_964390535.1 uncultured Phycisphaeraceae bacterium
AGCGCGCGGCGGAGGTCGGCGGCCACCTCCCCCGCCGTGCCGTACCGCCGCTCGCGATCCTTGCTCAGGCACATGAGCGTGATGGTCTCGATGTCGCGCGGGAACGCCCGTCGCAGCGACCGCGGCAGGGCGGGCGCCTCCTGCGCAATGGCGCTGGCGACGGTCGCCAGCGGGCCATCGGCATCGTGCGGCAGCACGCCGGTGAGCGCCTCGTAGAGGATCACCCCCAGCGCGTAGACATCGGTCCGCAGATCCACATCGACGCCGGGGCCGGCGAGTTGCTCCGGGCTCGCCCACGCCAGCGTGCCGATGAATCCGCTCGCGGCGGTCCGCGACATCGCCTCGCCATCGGCATCCAGCAGGCGCCCGAGCCCGAAATCCAGCACGCGCGGCTGCCCGGCGCCATCCACGAGGATGTTCGAGGGCTTCAGGTCGCGGTGCATCACGCCGCGGAGATGGGCGGCCCCCACCGCCTCGCACACCTTCACCAGCAGCCGGCAGGTCTCGACGACCGAGAGGCCGCGATCGCGCACGAACCGGTCCAGCGGCGTCCCCTCCACAAGCTCCATGGCCACGAAGAAGCGCCCGCCCGGTCCCTGGCCGCAGTCGAAGACCGAGACGATCCCCGGGTGGGCCAGCCGCGCCAGGAGTTTGGCTTCGCGGCGGAGGCGCCAGCCGTCGTCGGCGCCGGGCGCGGCATCCTGCGAGAGGAGCTTGAGGGCGACCCGCCGCTCGGGGCGCGCCCCCACCGCCTCTTGGACCGCCTCCCACACCTCGCCCTGGGCGCCGCGGCCGAGACGCCGGATCAGGCGGTAGCCGGGCGGGGCCGCCGGCGGCGCCTCAGCGGGTTGCGCTGGCGCAGGGCGGGCGCTCCCGCTCAGCTCCGCGGCTTCAGCGCGGGCGGAGGTGAGCAGATCGATCTCGCGGTCAATCGGGCTCGGCCATGCGGTTTCGGCGCCCATGTTCAGTCTCCTTCAGGGCTGCCGCCAAGCGGTGATCGGCGGCCGCTCTACCCCTGAGGGCGAAGCGGCGCCGGTCCGTTCACGCGCCCGGTGGAAAACTCCGCGACGAACTGCCCCCGGACGGCGGCGAGCAGGGCGCTGGACGCCTCCCTCCGAGTTGCCACGTGCGACACTCACCGGCTTGGCCCGCCAACAGCACCGTCATTGGTTTGACTCCCTTTCCTAGAACGTGCTGAGCATGCGCTCAAGCTCTTCAAAGAGCAGCTTCAACTGCTCCTCTCTCTCGGTCCTCGCTTCAATAACCACCACACGAGCTGCATCAAGGTCTTCCGTCGACTCCTTGATCGATATCTCGATGCCTGCTTCGGCGGAGTCGGCGTGCGCATCCATGACCTTGCGATTCAGCCGCCGCAGCGTCTGCCAATACCGCGCGTGATACTCTTCCAACCGCCGCCGCGACCCTGCATCCAACCGGCCGCGGTCGATGGCCGTGAGCCTGGCATCAATCGAGGTATTGAAGTATTTCGGCGCCCGCAAGCGGTAGTACGTGTGAAGAAAGCGACGAGCCTCGCCAGGCGCGAGAAGGCTGGCGAGTTGCTCAGCGCAGGAATCCGATCTCGCGTCGATACTCGCCGAGATGCGGAGCTGACGAAGGACCTGTGCGGCGCCCGCTCGCTCGGTACGGCCGCGAGGGGCCGCTGCCAGGCCCTGCGATTCGGCGAGCAACGCGTCGATTGAGCGGCTGTACGCCTGACAGATCTCGGCGGCCGCCGCGGGCAAAGGCTCATCCGCGAAGGCATTACTCCAGCCGAGCAGCGGGTGGCAGTGTCCGCCGCCTTCCGCGTCCGGGCGCAGGACTCTGAGACGGTCGATCAGGCTTTCGAACTGCTTCCATTCCTCGTCGGCAGCGCCCAGCAACATGCGAAGATCCGAGAGCAGGATGCTATCGCGGCGCGACTGGCGCTGGGCATACGAGGCACAGAGCGGAGTCACTCTTTCGCGGAATGACGCCTCGGTGAAGACGCCCTCGATCCACTGGCGACTCAGAGCCTGGTGCTCCTCGAGCGTCTGGGCAAAATCCTCCATTGATTCGGCGAGGTAGGCTTGGTGGAGCTCCCTCGCCAACTCGGCCACCTGATCGTGGGCTTCCGTCCCATACTCTACCGCCGCGCGCCACTCGTCGGCCGTGTAGAAGGACTTTGCCAGCGACTGCCCGAAGCACGGGACGGCCACCAGGAGCGCAATGACCAGCAGCAAACTCGCTACCCGTTGTGTCACTTGTCCTCCCGCTCGCGGTCCAGTTCCCGATCCACAAGCCGTCTCGCTACCCATCGCAACGCTCCTGCGCGGCCGTGCCACACATAGGGGCGAAGTCCCGCCGCCACATTCACGCCCCCGACGAGAATACCCGCGACGAACTGCCCAGGATGCTGCGCAGCTCCCGCAGGGCCCGCGCCCGGAGCATGTAGGCGGCGCCGCGGCTGCGACCGATGCGGCTGGCGACCTCCGCCATCGACCGCCCCTCCAGGTCGTACCCTGTCACCACCTCGCGGTATCGCTCCGGCAGGCCCCGGACCGCCGCGAGCAGGGCGCTGGAGGCCTCCATCCTCGCCGCGGCCCGCGATGGGCGTCGGCTGAGGCGGGAATCGCGGATCGCCCGGGCCAGGTCCAGGGGCCCCGGCCCTAGTCCCGCCGCTCCCCCACGCCCGCCCCCACGCCCGCCGCGCTTCTCGGCCTCTAGCATCCGCATCGCATCCAGCAGGTTCCGCCGGGCGACGGTCAGCAGCCAGCGGCCGAGAGCCGCCTGCGACTCGGCCGCCTCGCCCGCGGGATCGCCTCCAGCGCCCGCTGGCGGCAGGGTCGCCTGGAACGCGGGGAAGTCGCGGAAGGCGTCCACCCACGTCTGCTGGAGCACATCATCCTCGGAGAGGGCCGCGCGGAGCCGCCGCGGCAGGGCCCGCCCGATGGCCCCACGCACCAGCGGGGCGTGCTGCCGCAGAAGTTCCCCCAGAGCTTCATCATCGCCCGCGCGCGCACGGGTGACCAGTTGGACGAGGGCGCTGTCCATACGGGCGATGATACCCGAAATCGGTGGCCGCTGGTGATCTCACTCGGGCGATCGCTCAACCCGCGACGGCGGAGAGCGGCGGCGCGACACCGTCATCCGAGAACAGCGCATGGAAGA
>CAYMJK010000262.1:0-2879 GCA_964390535.1 uncultured Phycisphaeraceae bacterium
CCTGGCGTCATCAGCCGCCGCTGCCGCCGCCGTGGTATCCCTGAGATGACGAGGAAGGGAGATGACGAAGAAGGGCCCGCGCCGCGCAGGCCCCTCCTCGTCAGCATGGAGGCTCGTGATCAGTCGTACAGCGTGTCCACCACCGGCATGCTCGCCGTCTTGAGCAGCAGGTTGGTCTCGATCCGGCAGTTCGACCGCGTGAAGTGCCGCTCGGCGTAGAAGAGCTTGAGCTCGTACTTCTCGCCATCTACCAGCCAGTTCAGCCGGTCCAGCTCGACCGTCTGGCTCACGGCGCCGTGTACGCCGCCGATGTCGATGACCATCTTCCCGTCGATGAACACCCACACATCGTCATCGCCGAAGAACGTGAACCGCTGTCCCACGCCCTCCTTGTAGATGAAGTTCGTGTCCATCTCGAACGTGAAGTGATAGTTGTGGCCCCACTCGTCGAAGTGCGGGTTCCCGTACATCTCGTCGTCGATCGGGAAGAACCCCTCGCGCTCCGACGTCGAGTAGTCGTCGTGGGCGTGGAAGATGTAGTTGCCCGTCTCCGGATCCCGCGTGAGGTCCAGCGAGATCATCTTCGCCATGTTCACGCCGGTCGCGTTGCGGAACCACTGCGAGAACGACTCGTCGGATGTCACCACTGGGTCGCTCTTCGCCGCGAGCGTCGGCTCGACATCCCCCGGCCGCGCATCCATGTAGCCCGCTTCCTCGACGAACGGGAAGATGTTGTTCCCCTCGCTGTCGCGGGCCTGCTTGCTTACGCCATACCCCTGGCCGCCGGCGCGCACCGGCTTGCCCTCGTCGTCGAGTTCGAATCCCACCCAGCCAACCCGGTGGCCGGTGTTGTACTGCTCGAAATCGTCGTGCCCCCCGCCAGGCTCGTTGAACGGGCGGAAGTCACGCACCACGCCATAGACGGTGACCATCTCCGGCGGAGGCGGCTCGGGGCCTTCCCCACCCTGCGCCAGCGCAGGGACTGCGCACGCGAGGCCGAGAAGCGTTGCAATGGAGCGGGTCGGTGTCATTGGTTCTCTCCCTCCGCGACAGACCCCCCGGTTCGCCGCGCCGACAGCCTCCATCACCCAGAGCGTGCAATTCACCACCCTCCCTGGCAAGCGGCGCAATCGGGGCGATCCCGGCAATTCGCCCGTCTGCGCCGCCTGTGCCGACTGGGAGGCGTCGATACGGGTCTCCAGCTGTCTCTACGACGCCCCGGACGCAGTTGGAAGCCGTATCAGACGCCCGCAGTCAGGCGCCTTCCGAATTTGAGCTTTGAGCTTTGTGCCGGCGCCCCCGAGCCCGCCTCACCGCGCCACGCTCGCCCCAACCTTCGGCGGCAGTTCAGTAATGTCCAGCATCCCGGCTCATCCGATTCACCCGCCTCGCATGCGCAGCTGCGGCAATCCTGGCCGCCGCTCCCGCACTGGCCCAGTCGTGCGGCACGACCGTCCCCGGCGGCTCGGTGGCCGGCCAGACCTGGACCGCCGCCGGCTCGCCCTACTGCGTCACCGGTGACCTCTTCATCAGCAATCTCACCATCGAGCCCGGCGTCACTGTGCTGGTAGACGGTCCGTGGCGGCTGAATGTCCAGACGATCATCGATGCGCAGGGCACGGCCGAGGCGCCCATCACGTTCACCGCGAAGGACCCCGCGGCCTCGAAGTGGAAGGGAATGGAGTTCGACCAGACCGTGCCGGGCTCGGTGCTGCGACACTGCGCGTTCTCGCACGCTGATGACTCGGCGATCCGCTTGATTGACTCTTCGGCGACGATTGAGCACTGTGCCTTTCTGGACAATTTCGCTCCTGTGGGGGGCGGTGTCCACGTTGAAGGCGATGCGGCCGAGGTGACACTGCAGCAGTGCTTGTTCGACGGCAACTTGGCGGACCCAGCCGGTGGCGGTGTCAGTGTTCAAGGCGGCGGCAACGCCACAATCGTGGGTGGCGTCTTCCAGGATAATCACGCTCAGGATGGCACCTTCGGTCATGCCCGGGGCGGCGCAGTCTATATCGACGCCGGCGGGGGCACGGTCGCCATGTCAAATGTGATCATGGGCGGCAATTCGCTCAGCGTTGGATCTCTCGGAGACCGGAGCGGTGGCGGCATCTACATCGCCTCCGGCGACGTCACCCTCACCAACGTCACCATCGCCCGCAACCAGCGCCACGGCCTCCACGTCGCCGGCGGAACAGTCACCGTCCGCAACAGCATCCTCCGGGAGAACAACGGCGGGGGCGACCAGATCGCTGGCGTGGCCTGCGTCGATTTCAGCATCGTCCAGAACGGCTACGCCGGCGGGCCCTGCGGCTTGGAGATCATCGAGTTCAACCCCGCCTTCGCCGGCCCTGGAACAACCCTCTGCGACCTGACCATCCTCGACGGCTCCCCCGCCATCGACGCCGGCGATCCCGACCCCGCCTACAACGACTCCACCGCGTGCAGCAGACCACCCTTCGGCGGCCCGCGCAACGACATGGGCGCACACGGCGGCCCCGGCGCCTGCTGGGCCGTCCCCACCTGCCCCAGCCGCGCCAACCTCAACGGCGACTGCGCGCTCGACTTCTTCGACTTCCTCACCTTCCAGAATCTCTTCGCCGCCGGTGACCTCCGCGCCGACTTCGACGACAGCGGCACGCTCGACTTCTTCGACTTCCTCGCCTTCCAGAACGCCTTCGCCGCCGGCTGCCCATGACCGGCTGAGCGCGGCACGAAACCCCACGGCGCGGGGCGGCGCCCCCGCCCGGGGGCTGCGACTGGGGGGCGCCGCCCGCGGCGCCTCCACGACCTGGGAGGTCCCATAGGTCCGATACGTCCCATTCGGTCGCGGGAGGTTGACCGCCCCGCGCCGGAAGTGCCGCTCCCCATATGACTTA
>CAYMJK010000263.1:0-3294 GCA_964390535.1 uncultured Phycisphaeraceae bacterium
TTCTCCATCGCCGCCAACGAGCCCGTGCTCGCGCGAGCAGATACAAGGTACACAAATCGATCCGTCTGTCAAGGCCGAAAGTTCCCGGAATCGGTGAAAAGGGCGGGGGACCGAACGCAGAGGACGCGGAGGGGAGCGCAGAGGTCCGCAGAAAAGGGATTTGTTTGGGATTGTCGCAATGGTTGCCAGCCAGTGGGGCGGCCGACTGGCCTCACGGGGGGTTTGGGGCCTTTGCAGCCGCGGCATGGGCTTGCTACTGCACGCCAAACACGAACTCGACCTCCACCGGGGCGTTCAGCGGCAGGCTGGGGCAGCCGACCGCGGCACGGGCGTGGCGGCCGGCCTCGCCGAAGATCTCGACCAGGAGGTCGCTCGCCCCGTTGGCGACCTTCGGATGGTCCGAAAACTCAGCGCCTGCCGCGACAAACACACCGATGCGGACGACCCGCTCGATGGCGTCGATCGAGCCCAACTCCGCCTGGGCCACCGCGAGGCCGTTCAAGCAGCACTGGCGGGCACAGGCCACCGCCTGCTCGAGCCCGACCTCGGCGCCGACCTTCCCTGCCGCGAGGAGCTTCCCCTCCGCCATCGGAATCTGCCCGCTGATGAAGAGGAGCCGGCCGCTGCGGACCGCCGGCACGTAACTCGCGACCGGCCGGGGAGGCGTGGGGAGGGTGAGGCCGAGGGCGTGAAGGGTCTGGGAGGGGGTCATGGGAAAGCTCAAAGTTGAAAGTTGAAAGTTCAAATCAGAGCAGGGGGGCGGGCGGGTGATCCGGGGTGGCAAGGATACCGACATCCGGCGGCTTCAGAGCCGGCGCCTTCGGCTCGCGGGCGGCGCCCCGAACTACCCTCACCCATGGACCTCTATATAGATACGGCGAACCTGGATGAGATCCGGCAGGCCCATGACCTCGGCGTGCTGGATGGGGTGACCACCAACCCGACGCTGATCGCGAAGGAGGGCGTGGACTACGCGAAGCGCCTGGCCGAGATCTGCGAGGTGGTTCGCGGGCCGGTCTCGGCGGAGGTGATCGCGACCGAGTCGGCGGCGATGATCACCGAGGGGCGCGACCGGGCGAAGATCGCCCAGAACATCGTCGTGAAGCTGCCGTGCACGGTGGACGGCCTGCGGGCCTGCAAGGCGCTGAGCGACGATGGCGTGCGCACGAACATGACGCTCTGCTTCCAGCCGCTGCAGGCGCTGATGGTCGCCAAGGCGGGGGCGTTCCTGGTGAGCCCGTTCATCGGCCGGCTGGATGACATCGGCGAGGATGGGATGGACCTGATCGTGCGCATCCGGCAGATCTACGACAACTACGGGCTCGACACGAAGCTGCTGGCGGCTTCGATCCGGCACCCGCAGCACATGCTCGCGTGCGCTGTGGCCGGTGCCGATGTCGCGACGGTCCCGTTCAAGGTGATCCAGCAGTTCATGCAGCACCCGCTGACGGACATCGGGGTGGAGCGCTTCGTGGCGGACTACCGGAAAGTCTTCGGGGGGCAAGCGTAACGAAGTCATCACCACAGAGGCACAGAGGGGGCTGAGAGGAGAGAATAGAGATCAGCGATCAGAGGTTGCGGACGCGACCCGCGCCGTACATCTCGCCGATCTCGCGTTCTCTAGTCTCTATTCTCTCATCTCTGTTCTCGGCTCATCCCCCTGCCGCAGCACGGCGCCGCTGCGCAGCATTGCCATGGCGACCGGCGCGCAGTCGGGGGTGAGGGCAAGCGCGCGGCAGACGGCGGCGCGATAGGCGTTCATCTGGTCGGCGTGGTGGGCGAGGGTCTCGGCGACGGAGTCATCGCTCTTGGCGCCCTCGGCGCCCGCGGCGCCCAGGGCGTCTGCGGTGTCCGCCCGGGCGTCTGTGGCGGGCGCCGCACGTCGGTCGGTCCTGGCGCGCCTTGCATCTTCCGGGGCGTCGGTCTTGAAGTCGATGATCTCGGCCCAGACGGCGCGGCCGGCGCGGCGGCCGATGACGAGGCGGTCGATCCGGCCCTGCACCAGCGCATCTCCCTCGCGCAGGGCGAATGGCCATTCCTGGCGCAGTTCGAGGGTGTCGATGTTCGCCGGCGCGCGCGCACGCGTGTCTTCGCGACTGAGCAGTTCGCGGATCGCCGGCGCCTGCAGCGCCGTGTGCAGGCGCGCGAGATGCTCGCGGGCGCGCTCCGCGCCCCAGCCGGCTGCCGCGGCGACCTCCATGAGGGCGGCATCCGGCGGCAGGCCGTCCTCGATCCACCCGATCTGCTCCATCCAGGCGTGAACGAGCTTGCCGGTCTCGCTGGCGGCGCTCGCGGGGCGCAGCGCGCGCGCAGCGCGGTCCTCGCGGCGAGAGGGGGACCGGCGCGCCAGCCGCCACGCCGGCCGCATTCCGGGCGCGAGCTGCGCTGGCGCTGCAACGGGCGCACAGACCGCGGCCTCCGCCTTCAGCCCCTCGTGCCAGATGCCGCGGGCGGCGCTCCACAACTTCACCGGGCGAGACGGATCGCGCTGCGCCGTCAGGGCGTCCGGGTTCGGCGGGAAGGCGGCGAGCAGCACTCGCGCTCCGGTCGGTGACTTTGCGTTGCTCGCAGGCTTGTCGAGTTCGACGATCATGTCCAGCCGGCGCGCTGCCCGCGTCATCGCGACGTACAGCAGGCAGAGCCCCTCCTGCACCACGCGCTGCTCGTCGCGCTGGGCCATCCGCTCCAGGTCGGGATGCAACTTGCGCAGCGGCCCCGCGAGCGAGCACGAAACCGCCAGCGCCGCCCGCAGCGGCTCGGGCTGATCCAGCAGCACGGCGCTGCCGCGCCCGGTCATGCGCTCGCAGAGGTCGGGCAGCACAACCGCGTCGAACTGCAAGCCCTTCGACGCGTGAATGGTCATCACCCGCACGCGGGCATCCCGCGGATCGCCGACGCGCGTGGCGGCCAGCATCCGGGCCGCCTCCGCGATGCGCGCCGGCGGCGCGCCATCGAGCTGATCGCCCAGCGCCACCAGTTGCGCCATGCGGGCCACGCCGCGGGCGTCCGTCTGGGGCGCCACCGCGCGCAGCATCCAGTCGAGCGTGTCGCCGTACCCGCCGGTGTCGATCCGCCGGCGCACGAGGGCTGCCGCCCGGCGGCGCGCGTCCCCATTGGCCGGATCCCGCAGCCCGACGAGCTTTCCCAGCGGTGAAGTCGCCACCCGCAGCGCCGCCGCGACATGATCCGGATGATCGGCCAGCAGCAGCAGGGAGATCGCCGCGGCGCCTGCGGGCGTGTCCATCAGCGCGCTGCCCCCCTCCTCGCTCGCCTGAATACCGCGGGCCCGCAGCG
>CAYMJK010000264.1:0-4158 GCA_964390535.1 uncultured Phycisphaeraceae bacterium
CGCCGCGGGCGCGCCGGGGCGCCGGGGCGCGACTAATATTCGGGCTGGCATTCGGGCTGGCGCCGGGAGCACGATGTCCGCGTTGACCACCACACCGAAACAGCCGGCGCAGATCCAGCCGGCGTCCGCTGCGCCCGAGGCGCCGGACGCCGTGGACGAGGTGATGATCCGAGCCGAGGGTGTCGGCAAGCGGTTCAAGCTGTACCGCTCGCCCTGGCTGCGGATGGTCGAGTGGGTCACGGCCGACCGCGTGAAGCGGCACACCGACTTCTGGGCCGTACGCGACATCAGCTTCGAGCTGCGCCGGGGGCAGAGCCTGGGCGTGCTCGGCGCCAACGGGGCTGGCAAGAGCACCCTCCTGAAGATCATCACCGGCGCTCTGCGGGCAACCGAGGGATCCTGCGCTGTCCGCGGCAGGGTTCTGAGCATGCTCGAACTCGGCGCCGGGCTCAACCGCGAGCTGACCGGGCGCCAGAACATCTTCAACATGGCCCGGCTGCTGAACTTCCCGCCACGGTTCGCCCAGGAGCGGATCGACGCGATCGAGGCGTTCGCGGACATCGGCGAGTTCTTCGACCGGCCGGTGAAGCTGTACAGCACGGGCATGAGCGTGCGGGTGACGTTCGCGATGTTCGCGGAGTTTCATCCGGAAGTGCTGATCGTGGACGAGGCCCTGAGCGTCGGCGACGTCTTCTTTCAGCAGCGCTGCGCCACCCGCATTCAGGAGCTGCTCGAAGGCGGTATGACGATGCTGCTGGCCAGCCACGACATGGGAGCGATCGACAACCTGTGCAGCACCGCCATCACCCTCGCCCGAGGCCGCGTGCTCTACCAGGGCGAGCCGCGCGAGGCCATCGCCGCCTACTACGCCAGCCTTCGGGACAAGCAGATCCGGCCGGGGCAGAAGTGGACGCCGCGTGCCGACGCCTCGGAAGAGGACGCGTCGGTGCTCGGGGTGAGCGATGTCGAGCGCCGCGATGTCATCGGCGAAGCCCGCCACTCCCGCCAGGGCCGCGGCGGGCTGCGGATCCTCGCCGCCTGTGTCACCGATGCCACGGGGCGCCCCACGCTGGAGTTCGATCCAGGCGAGAGCATGACCGTGCACGCCGCACTGGAGGCCAGCGAGCCGGTCACCCATCCGCGCAGCGGCCTGCGCATCCATGATCGATTCGGCGTGCAGATCTTCGCCGCCGGCTCCGCGCAGCTCGAGCACGCGCTGCCCTCGATGGCGACGGGCGATCGCGTGGTGGTCCGGTTCAAGGTCGAGCTCAATCTCCGGCCCGGCGTTTATACCTTCGGGCTCGGCGCTTCCGAGCCGCCCGGTGATGATGGTGACCTCAACGGGGCGATCTTCCACGATGTGCTGCCGTCGCTCGGGCCGATCAAGGTCCGGCGCCGGCCGGGGGAGCCGGCGCGCTTCTTCGGCGTCACCAATCTGCCCATGACCATCGCCCATAGAGCGGAGCGGGCCTCCGGCGAGAGTGAGCGATGATCGGGAGCCTGCGTGACCGGCCCGCCGGCGAACCGCCCATCATCATCTTCGGCGCCCCGCGCTCCGGCACCACGCTGCTGCGCACGCTGCTGAACGCGCATCCCGCCATCGCCGCCGGTCCTGAGGCGCCGTGGCTCGCCGAGCATCAGCCGCGCAGCGCGCTCGGCCTTGCGCGCTACCTCGCCGAGGATCCGCACGGCTGGACCGCCAACTTCGGCGGCGATCGCGAGGAGGCGCTCGGGGCCGTCCGCGCACTCGTGGACCATCTCATGGGCGCCTATGTCCGGCGCAAGGGCAAACGCCGCTGGGCCCACAAGACGCCCAACGACATCCTGCACATCGAGCCGATGCTCGAACTCTTTCCGGACGCCCGGATCATCTGGCTCCTCCGCGGCGGCCTTGATGTCGCCATGTCCACGGCGATTACCGCCGAGCACCGTCGCGGCGTCTCGCCCCTATACGAGAAGCAGGTGAAGCTCGGGCCCGGCGTCGCCGCGCCGAACACGCCGGTCGCCGCGGCGCTGCGCTGGGGGCTCTGGAATCATCGCGTGCGCCGGGCGCTGGCGGGGCGCTCCCATCTGCTCGTCCGCTTCGAGGATCTGGTGCGGGCGCCGGAGCCGGCTCTGCGCGCCCTGTGCGCCTTCATCGGCGAAGACTTCGACCCGGCCATGCTCGAGTATGACGCAGCACAGCACGATCTGCCGGCCTGGGAATGGGGATCGGCCGATGTCCGCCACCACGGGTCGATCGATGCTCGGCGCGCCGGGCGGGCGCAGCGCGACCTGACGGAACTGCAGGTCCGGGCGCTGGCGCCCCTTGCCGCGCCGACGTTCCTCGACGCTCCCGCCAGCGGCGAGGCGCCCGAAGACAGGCCGCCCGACGACGAGGCGCTGCGGGAACTCGCCGGCGCTCTCGACACCATCGCCGGCGCCCTCGGCGCGCGCGCAATCGGCGCCGACGCCGCCTCGCTCGCCGACCTGCGCCGGGCTGTCACCGCGGCGGCGGACGCGACGCTGAACTTCCCGCAGCCGACGCTCGCGCCGCTGGTCGCCGGCGCCCGCGGCGCCTTGCCGGAAGGACAGTTCCCCCCGCCGGTGCGTCAGGCGCTCGCCGCGGCGGGCTTGCTGCAACCCTGAGGCCGGAGCGTGGCGCGCGGTCATGGATGCGCCGGCTTCTCCCACACCTCCGCCGCCCACGAATCTCCGCCGGCGCCGGCCCCCACATCCACCTCCGGAAACGGCGCCAGCGGGTGATACGACAGCCCGCCGTAGCGGCGCTGGAAGATCAGGCGGGCGCCGACGCCCTGCGCCAGGGCATCCAGATCCACCCCCCGCCCGGATGGTCGCTGCCGAGCCCAGCGCTCGGCGGCCTGGGGATCGGTCGCCTCGGCGCGCAGGCCATCGATCCACGCTGCCGCGGTCGGGCTGATGAGCGTGTCGTGATTCTGCGAGAGCTGCGCATCGATGAGCGCGCGCAGGCGCCGCAGGTATTCATCCAGCCCCGGCGCCTCCACCGTCTCGGCGATCAGCCCGAGTCGCCCACCCGGGCGCATCCGCGACCACAGCAGACGGACCACAGCCGCCGGATCCTGCGCAGGGGCGAGCGATGCGAAGCAGACGACCGCATCGGCGCCCGGCTCGGCGGCTTGCAGCGACCGGGTGTCGCGCACGATCTCGACCTGCCCGTCCCCGCCGCGGGCGGGGCGCTCGAACAGCTCCGGCGCCAGCGCCCGCGCCACCTCGCCCCCGGAGGGATCCAGTGCGATGATGCGCCCGCGCGCGCGCAATCGGCGCAGCGCCGACCGCGCGTGCGGGCGCGACAGTTCCAGCGCCGCGCCCGGTGGCCCGGCCCTCTGAGCCGCGTTCTCGCCCGGTGGCTCTGCGCTCCGAGCCGTCCCGGGGTCAGGGCCCAAAGCGGACGACCCGGCTCGGAGAGCCGGGCCACCAGGAGCCTGCGCCTCGATCGCGTCCCAGCGCGCGTGGATCAGGTCGGCTTCGGCCAGCTTGCGATCCATCGCTGCAAGCTCGGCCCCCACTGCTTCCGCCTCGGCGCCGAGCGTGCCGTCCCGGCTCGCCTCCTCGAAGATCGGGCGCGCGAAGCGGAGCATGCAGCGCACGATGCGCCGATTGTCGCTCGTCTTCTGCTCCGGGTGTGCGCGCAGACAGGCCACCGGTCGGTCGATCGCCACGAACCGCGCCCCCGCCCGCAGCAGCCGCAGCCACAACTCGTGATCCATCGTGTAGTGATTGTCGACGTTCAGCCCGCCGATATCACGGAACAGGCTCAGCCGGAAGAACGCCTCGGGCTGCACGATCAGCCGGCCGTTGAACCACTCGCTGCGCAGGCGCAGCAGGCTCGCCAGCGTGATCGGGTCCGGTGGCCGCGGCGAGAAGATCGTCCGCCCGGCGAGATCTACGAAGCGGCACCGCCCGACGAGTACATCGATCGACGGATCGGCCCGCAGCCGCTCGATCACCGCCCCCAGCGCCCCTGGCTCCAGCCAGTCGTCGGCGTTCAGCCAACCGCCCCACTCGCCGCGAGCCCGGGCAAGGCCCTTGTTGATCGCGTCCGACTGTCCCCCATCCGGCTCGCTGACGCTCCACGCCAGCCCCGGCGCGCGCGCAATCAGGTCAGCCGAGCCGTCGGTCGATCCCCCGTCCACAACG
>CAYMJK010000265.1:0-3510 GCA_964390535.1 uncultured Phycisphaeraceae bacterium
CGTAAAGGCTGCCCTCGGGAATGGCAAGATCGAGGCTGCGGACGGCAACCTTCGACCCGAACGTCTTTCGCACGCCCTCGAGGCGTATGGCGTCGGTCATGGGGACCATGGTAGAGGGGTGATCGGGAAGATGGCGGCGCCCCACGCTGCCGCCTGGCGAGGTACCCTGCCCTCAATGGGTTCTGAGAAGATCGCATGGGTGTTCGCAGTGCTCGCCGCGCTGCTCGCTGTGGCCGCGGCAGCGCCGCTGATTCGGGTCGGCTGGTGGCCAATCCGCATCCTCGACTTCCCCCGGATGCAGATCGCCGTGATCGCCACGGCCATCGCCGTCACGCTCCTGGCCTTTTGCATCATCTGGGGCTGGTCGCCCCTGCGGCTCGGCGCCCTCGCCGCGCTCGGCCTCGTGGTGGTGTGGGAGGGCTCTCATATCGCCCCCTACACGCGGTTCTGGCCCGACGAGGCGCCGCCAGCGCCCGCCGACGCCGCGGCCGAGGCGGAGGTCTCCCTCCTGATCGTCAACCTCGACTATCGAAACGATGAGCACGCGGGGATGCGAGAGATGATCGAGTCGGTGGATCCCGACCTCCTGCTGCTCGTCGAACTGGACGAGACGTGGGAGTCCGCCCTCACCGGGATCCGGGACCGCTATGAGTGGCGGGTGGGCGTGACGCGGGGCGAAGGGCTCGGGCTGGCCCTGTGGTCGCGGCTGCCGGTCGAAGGCGAGCGCGTGCGGCATCTGATGCAAGAGGACCGCGCCTCGCTCTGGGCGACACTCGAGTTGCCTGACGGCCGGCCCGTCCGGTTCGTCGGGGTGCATCCCACACCGCCGGCCCTCGAAAAGCGCCGCGGCGACGATGCCCACGACCCGCAACCCGCTGAAGACGATGATGTCGACCCGACCGACGAGCGCCACGACAGCCGCATCCGCGATGCTGAACTGCTCATGGTGGCCCGCGAGGTGAGAGAGCATGCCGAGGCCGGCTGGCTCGTGGCGGGCGACTTCAACGATGTGGCCTGGTCGCACACCACCCGCCTGTTCAAGCGCCTCAGCGGCCTGCATGATCCACGCATCGGACGCGGCCTCCTGAACACGTACCACGCACAGCGCCCGCTGTTGCAGTATCCGCTCGACCATGCGTTCATCTCAGCCGGGTTCAGTGTGCACGAGATCCAGCGCGTGCGGGCGCCGGGGTCGGACCACTTTGCGGTGGAGCTGCGCCTGCACCCCGGCCCGCGCCTGGGCGCCGAGCCAGAGCCGGTTGGCGACGACCGCGAGGAGGCGAGCGAGATGATCAAGGAAGGCCAGAACGACGTGGTCGATGCGCCGTCGGGGTGATTCCCGCCCCCTTCCGACCACATCCACGCGCTCCCACTCCTATCCTGCCCGGTGCTGCACACCCTGCCCCAGCCTGTCATCGAACGTCTCGAGGCGATGGATGCCTCGCTGTGCGACCTGGATGCCCAACTCGAGGATTCGGGCGTGCTCGCCGACCACCGGAAGGTGCGCGACCTGTCCATCCGCAAGGCGGCGATCGAGCCGGTCGTGGCCGACTACCGCCGGCTGCGGACGATCCGCGCCGAGGCCGAGGAGCTGGAGACAGCGATAGAAGTGGCAAACGATCCGGAGTTGGCGGAACTGGCTAAGGAAGAGCTGCCCCGCCTGCGCGACGAGGCCCGGGAGCTGGCCGAGCGCGTCAAGAGTCGCCTCGTCACCGCAGAGGATCGCAAGGTGGGCTCGGTCATCATGGAACTGCGCGCGGGGACCGGCGGGGACGAGGCCGGGCTCTGGGCTCGCGACCTGCTCACGATGTATGAGCGCTACGCCACCCGCAAGGGGTGGGATTTCGAGATCCTCGAGATCACCGAGGACGACGCCGTCGGCGGCGTCCGCTCCGCCGTCACCAACATCCGCGGCGAGGGCGTGTGGAGCGAACTCGGCTTCGAGGCGGGCGTCCACTCGGTGAAGCGCGTTCCCGCCACCGAGAGCCAGGGGCGCATACACACCTCCACGGCCACCGTCGCCGTCCTCCCCGAGCCCGAGGAGGTCGAAGTGAACATCGACTGGGATCACGATGTGGATGAGAACATCACCACCTCGCAGGGCCCCGGCGGGCAGAACGTGAACAAGGTCGCCACCGCCGTCCGCCTCTTCCACAAGCCCACCGGCATCGAAGTCCGTATGCAGGAGTCCAAGAGCCAGCGCCAGAACCGCGAGAAGGCCCGGCGCCTGCTCATCGCCCGCGTCCATGAGGTCGAGCGCCAGAAGCTCAACGCCGAGCGCTCGGCCGCCCGCGGCGCCCAGATCGGCGCCGGGGCCCGCAGCGAGAAGATCCGCGTCTACCGCTACCAGGAGGGCATCATCGCCGACCAGCGGCTGGATGAGAAGTTTCAGCTCCGCTCGGTGCTGGAAGGGGACATGGCGCCGATGATCGAGGCGCTGATGGAGCAGGAGACTGCCAGGCGGCTGGCGGCGCTGTGAGCGGGCTCACGCGGGGGCGCGGAGGCGCGGAGGGGGAGGAGGGCGTGGGGTCATCCGGTTGAACAGGGCGTCGCTCGCTAGGGGCTCCAACCTCCGACTCTGGACTCGCAACTCTGCACTCACGACTCTGCACCCGCAATTCTGAACTCTCCCCGCCCTCCGTATCGCTCCCCTCCGCGCCTCCGCGTGAGCTCCCGTATGGTTCCCTGATGCCCGCAGCACTTGCCCGCGACATCGAGTGGCTGGATGCCCGGCTGGATGAGGTCTCACCCAGCGCGGCTCGCGAGGTGGTCGATCGCATCCGGACTGCCGCACGGACGATGCTCGCGACCGGGCGGCTCGACCCTGCGCTGGCAGACATCAGCGCCGAGGAGGCCCACGCCGCCCTCAAGCTCCTCACCATCCGCTTCCACCTCCGCAACAAGGCCGAGCAGACCCACATCGCCCGCGTCAATCGCCAGCGCGAGCGCAGCGCCACCCCCGAGCATCCCCGCCCCGAGTCGATCGCCGAGGCCCTCGGCCGCCTCGCCGGGGCCGGCCTGCCGTGCCCTGCGATTCTCCGCGCGATCGACCGGCTCGACATCCAGCCCACGCTCACGGCCCACCCCACCGAGGCGCGCCGGCGCAGCGGCATCCAGAAGCAGGCCCGCCTCGGCGACCTGCTGCAGGTCACCGGCGCCGAGAGCGCGACGCCCGGCGAGCGGGCCGCCGCGGCAAGCGCCGCCCGTCAGGCGCTGGCCCTGCTGCTCGCCACCGACGAGGTCCGATCGCGCCGGCTCGATGTCATCGATGAGGTCCGCAACGGGCTGCACTACCTCGCCGGCGCCATCTGGGATGCCGTGCCGATCCTCTACCGCGACCTCGCAGAAGCGATCGAGGCCCATTACGGTGAATCGCCCGAGCTGCCTGTGTTCCTCCGCTACCGCTCCTGGATCGGGGGCGACCGCGATGGCAATCCCAACGTCACCGCCGACATCACGCGCCGCACGTTCACCGAGCTGCGCGCAGCGGCCCTCTCCCGCCATGCCGAG
>CAYMJK010000266.1:0-2675 GCA_964390535.1 uncultured Phycisphaeraceae bacterium
GCATCTTGGGAAGACCCCGGGGCATCATCCCCTGGAGGTTCTTCATCTGCTTCATGAACTTCTGCATCTCCTTGAACTGCTCGAGCAGGCGATTGATCTCCTGCACCGGGCGGCCGGAGCCGCGGGAGATGCGGGCGCGGCGAGAGCCGTTCAGCAGCTCCGGCTTCTTCCGCTCCTGCGGCGTCATCGAGAGGATGATCGCCTCGATGTGCTTCATCCGCTGGGGGTCTACCTTGATGTTCTTCATCATCTTGTTGTTGACCCCCGGCAGCATCTTCAGCAGGTTCTCGAGCGGTCCGAGATTCTGCAGCTGCCGCATCGCCGTGAGGAAATCCTCCAGGTCGAAGCGGCCGGCGCCCAACATCTTCTTCTCGAGCTTCGCCGTCTGCTCCTGATCGAAAGTGCTCTGCGCCTTCTCGACCAGCGACAGGACGTCACCCATCTGCAGGATGCGGCCGGCCATCCGCTCCGGGTGGAACTCCTCCAGCGCCTCCAGCTTCTCGCCGACGCCGATGTACTTGATCGGCTTGCCGGTCACGCCGTGGATCGACAGCGCCGCGCCACCCCGCGCGTCGCCATCCATCTTGGTCAGGACTACGCCGGTGATGTCGAGCGCGTCGTCGAAGCCCTCGGCGATCGTCACCGCCTCCTGCCCGGTCATCCCGTCGGCGACGAAGAGGATCTCGTGCGGCTGCAGCGCCTGCTTCAGGCGCTTCAGCTCGTCCATCATCTCCTCGTCGATCTGCAACCGCCCCGCCGTGTCGAAGATCACCACGCGATCCCGCTCGCGCTGCGCCGTCTCCAGCGCGCGCTTGGCGATGCCGACCACGTCAGTGCTCCCGGGCTCCGCCGAGACCGCCACGCCCACCTGTTCGCCGAGCGTCTGCAGCTGCTCCACCGCCGCCGGCCGGTATACGTCGCAGGCGACCAGACGCGTTTGCCGCATCTCCCGCTTCATGCGCCGCGCGAGCTTCCCCGCGGTGGTCGTCTTACCGGACCCCTGCAGCCCCACCATCATGATCACCGTGGGCGGGACCGGGGCGATGGCGAGCGGCGCCTTCTTCTCGCCGAGCATCGCCGTCAGCTCCTCGTGCACCGCCCGGACGATCTGCTGGCCCGGCGAGACCGACTTCAACACCTGCTCGCCGAGCGCCTTCTCCTCGACCCGCTTCAGGAACTCGCGAGTGACCTGATAATTGACGTCGGCCTCGAGCAGCACGCGACGGATCTCCCGAAGCCCCTCGCGAATCATGGGCTCGGTCAGGACCCCGCGCTGCCGGAAGCCGGAGAGTATGCCGTCTAGCTTTTCGCTGAGCTGATCGAACACGTCGCGTCTTCCTCAGGGCGCCGGGGCGTGCAAAGCCTGTGAATATATTCGGATCCGGCCCGGGGGACAAGCGGAGGGGGGTACGGGGTTGTGCGAGGCGCCAGGGGGGCTCCTCCTAACTCCTGGCTCCCACCTTCTCCTCCATCACCCTCAGCGCCAGATCCACCTTTCCGAAGGGCGCGCTCACCTGCACGCCCTGGATGCGGGGGTGCGCCTCGGCGAGCATCTGCTGGGCGATGAGAATCCCCTCCTCCAACCCCTCTTCCTTACCACGGGCGCTGGCGCGTCGCATCCGCTCGATCACCGCCTCGGGAACCACCACGCCCGGCACCTCGTTGGCGAGAAACTCCGCGTTACGCGCGCTCACCAGGGGCCAGATGCCGGCGATGATGGGAATGCGGATCCCCTCGCGGTCGATGTGGTCCAGGAAGCGGAAGAGCTGCTGCAGATCGAAAACTGGCTGCGTGATGGCGTACTCGGCGCCCGCCTCGACCTTCCAGTAGAACCGACGCATCTCGTGATCGAAGTCGGTGGCGCCGGGGTTTACCCCCACGCCCATCACGAAGCTGGTGGGCGCGCCGATCGAGCTACCACCGGGATCGACCCCGTGATTGAGGCGGTTGACCAGGTTGGTGAGGCCGATGGCGTCGATGTCGAAGACGGCGGTGGCCTCCGGGTACGGACCCATCTTGGGGGGATCGCCCGTGATGAGCAGCAGGTTGCGCAGCCCCAGCGCCTGCGCCCCCAGCAGGTCGGAGAGCATCCCCAGCAGATTGCGGTCGCGGCAGCAGTAGTGCAGCACCGGTTCGATCCCCACCTGCTGCTGAATCAGCACGGAGGTGGCGATCACGCCCATCCGACTCTGCGCGCGCGGCCCGTCGGGAACGTTCACGCCGTCGATGCCCGCCTCCTTCAGCAGCCGGACACCGTCCAGCATCCGCGACGGGTCGGCGCCGCGAGGAGGAACGATTTCCACCGTGGTGACGAACTCTCCCGTGGCGAGCTTCCGCCCCCAGGCGGAGCGCTCCGCCATGGGGATCGGCTCCACGGCCTGATCCGCGTCCTCGGGCTCCGGGGCCGCCACGCGTGGCGCGGCGCGGCCGGGCGCCAGCATCCGGACGGCGGCCGCGATCTCGCGGATGTGCTCGGGCGTGGTCCCGCAGCACCCTCCGACGAACCGCACGCCCTTGCGGATCATCTGGGCCGCATAGGTCGCCATGTATTCCGGCGACGCCATGTAGATCTTCCGCCCATCCACCTCGCGCGGCAGACCGGCGTTCGGCTGCGCCGAGAGCGGCTTCTGCGTGGCCGCCGCCAGCCGGTCGACGACCTCGAGCATCGCCGCCGG
>CAYMJK010000267.1:0-2637 GCA_964390535.1 uncultured Phycisphaeraceae bacterium
AACGCCGATGGCGGCTGGCCGTCCTGCTGTTCTGGGCGGCGGCAGCCGCATTCATGGTCTACGACCGCTGGGGCCTGATCCGCGGTTTCGGCCTCACCGACACCGACGACAATATGCGGATGATGCAGGTGCGGGCCCTGATCGAAGGGCAAGGCTGGTACGATCTGAGGCAATATCGCCTCAATCCGCCGTTCGGCGCCGACGTCCACTGGTCGCGGCTGGTCGACCTGCCGATCGCGGGACTGAAGCTGCTGCTCGCGCCGCTGCTCGGCGGGCGCATGGCCGAGACGGTCGCCGCCGCGGCCGCGCCCTTGCTGCCGATGCTGGTTTCGATGGCCGCGCTCGCCTTGGTGGCGCGGCGGCTGATCGACGGCCGGGCCTTCCTGATCGCCATCGTCCTGATCGCCTGCGCCGGCTCGGCGCGCGGCATGTGGGCGCCGATGCGGATCGATCATCATGGCTGGCAACTGGCCCTGCTCGCTTTGGTCCTGGTCGCGCTGACCGATCCGAAGCGCGCGCGCGGCGGCGTGCTGCTCGGCGGCGCGACCGCGCTGTCGCTGACGATCGGGCTCGAGATGCTGCTCTATCTCGCTCTCGCCGGAGCGATGACGACGCTGCGCTGGATCCTCGACCGCGACGAGGCGCGGCGGCTGCTCGCTTATGGCGCGGCGCTCGGCGGCGGCTGCGCTCTCGCCTTCCTCTTGTTCACGTCGCACGCCAACCGGGCGCCGGTCTGCGACGCTTTGTCGCCGGTCTGGCTGTCGGCGATGGTGGCAGCGGGCGCGGCGGCGGTTCTTCTGGCACTGGCGAATCCGGGCCGGAGCGCCTGGCGGTTCGCAGCGGCCGCGGCCGCCGCGATCACGCTCGCCGCCGGCTTCGCTCTCGCCTGGCCGGATTGCCTCGGCCGGCTCGAGGGCGCGCCGCCCGAACTCGAACGGATGTGGCTCGACCGCGTCCGCGAGGCGATGCCGGTCTGGCGCCACGGCATGCGCACCGCTGCCCTCATTACCACGCTGCCGATCGCCGGTTTGATCGGCTTCGCGCTGATGCTGTGGCGCACCAGGCGCGATCGGGCGAGGCTGCTGCTGTGGGCGTCGCTCGCGCTGCCGGCCCTGCTCGCGGCCGCTCTCCTGATGTGGCAGACGCGAGCCGCGCCGGCAGCGCAGCTGCTGTCGATTCCAGGCGCGACCGCGCTCGTCTGGGTCGCCTTGATCCGGCTGCTCGCATGCCGATCGATGGTCGTGCGGGTGGCCGGAACCTTGGTCGCCTTCCTGCTCGCCTCGGGGCTGGCAACGAGCTATGCGACCGAGCTGTTTCCCGCCGAGGTCAGCGATCATCGGCGGAGGGTGAGCGTCGCCAATTCGCGCTGTCCGACGTTGGCGGCGCTGCGGCCGGTAGCGCAGCAGCCAGCCGGCACGGTGCTCACCTTCGTCGACCTCGGGCCGCGGCTGATCACCGCGACGCCGCACGACGCGCTGGCCGGTCCCTATCACCGCAATGCCGAGCAGATCGTGGATGTCATGCGCGCCTGGCGCGGCGACGCCGCCAACGCCCGCGCGACGATCGAGCGCTACCGCGTCGACTATGTCCTGATCTGTCCCAATCTTTCGGAATCGACCGTTCACCGTGCCGAGGCGCCGGGCGGCTTCTACGTCCAGCTGGTGCGCGGGCAGGTTCCCGACTGGCTCGAGCCAATACCGCTGCCGGAGAATTCGCCCTACCGGATGTGGCGCGTCGTCGAATGAAATGATGGCAGATAAGGCGCTCAGCTGAAGCTGCGCTCGACTCCGTCGATGACGAACTGGGTGGCGAGCGCGGCGAGGATGACGCCGAGCAGCCGGGTGATCATCGCTTCCATGCGGTGGCCGAGCAGGCGCATCAGCGGCCCCGCCGCGAGCAGGGCGATCAGAGTCAGCACCAGGGTCGCGACCAGCGCGCCGAGCACGACCAGCGATTCGTCGAACCCGTCGCTGCGCGCCATCAGCAGCATCACCGAGGCGATCGAGCCCGGCCCGGCGATCATCGGAATCGCCATCGGAAAGACCGAAATGTCCTCGGACTCGCTCTCGGCGACCTCCTGTGCGCGGTTCTCGCGCCGCTCGGTCCGCTTCTCGAACACCATGTCGATCGCGATCAGGAACAGCATGATGCCGCCGGCGATGCGGAAGGCGGAAAGCGAGATGCCCAAAGCGGCGAGCAGATCCTCGCCGAGCAGCCCGAAAAAGAGCAGGATGCCGGCGGCGATCAGCACCGTGGGGATCGCCATCGAGCGACGCTGGACCGGGGCGGCGCCCTGGGTCAGCCCGGCGAAGATCGGCGCGCAGCCCGGCGGATCGATCACCACCATGAAGGTGACGAAAGCGGAGACGAAAAGCTCTATCACAGCCCGGCCGGCGGATCGAGCCCGAGGCGGGCGCAAGCGGCGGCGAGCGTGTTGCGCAGCAGGACCGCGATCGTCATCGGCCCGACTCCGCCCGGCACCGGGGTGATCGCGCCGGCCACTCCCGCCGCCGAGGCGAAATCGACGTCGCCGACCAGCTTCCCGTCCACGCGGTTGATGCCGACGTCGATCACGGTCGCACCGGGCTTCAGCCATTCGCCTTGGACGATGGCGGCTCGGCCGACCGCGGCGACAAC
>CAYMJK010000268.1:0-3120 GCA_964390535.1 uncultured Phycisphaeraceae bacterium
ACGCCGGCGGGCGTGCCCGTCAGGATCACCGTGCCGGCCGGCAGCGTCGCCCCGCAGGAGAGTTCGGCGATGAGCGCGCGCGCAGGAAAGATCATCTTCGCCGTGGTGTCCTCCTGCATCGTCTCGCCGTTCACGCGGCAGCGGATGGCGAGCGACTGGGCATCGGGGATCTGCCCCGCGGGCGTCACGTGCGGCCCCAGGGGGCAGAAGGTGTCGAAGCTCTTGCCGCGGAAGAACTGCCCCCCGGACCCGGACTTCTGCCACCAGCGCGCGCTCACATCGTTGGCGCAGCAGTAGCCGAGCGCGCACTCCAGCGCATCCGCCTCGGCCACATCGCGGCACGCGCGACCGATCACAATCGCCAGTTCCGCCTCGAAATCCACCTGCTCGCCGCCGGTGGCCGGGTCGAGGCACGCCGGCGGGATGCGGATCGGTTCGCCATCGAGGATCACGCTGGCGAAGCTCTTGGTGAAGAGCATGGGCCGATCGGGCACATCGGCCCCGCGCTCCGCGGCGTGCTCGGCGTAGTTGCGCCCGACGGCGATGATGTGCCGCAGCGGGAGCAGATCGCCCGCCGGCAGCTTCACCGAGACCCCGACCCCATCATGAACGAGTTGCAAACGCGGTCCCCTCTCTGCTCGCCGGATCAGCCGGCGCTCCCGGCGATGTCGAGGGCCGGCAGCGTATTGATCAGTCCCTCGCGCTGGGCGGCGCGGTAGAGCGCGCCCAGCGCCCCCACCCCGACCGCGCCCATATCGGCCGTGAGTTCACTCATGTACATCGACAGATATCGGCTCAGCAGCCCGGAATCGGTCCACTCGGGGCGTTCGAGCGCCCGCATCGCCAGGAAGCGGCGGGTCTGAGCGTCATGATCGCGGGCGTACTGCACGCTGCGGGCGAGCGTCGCGGCGACCTCCTGCACCGTTCCTTCGCCGAAGCGCCCCTCCAGATCACGCCGGACGATGTTCAGGCCCAGCGGCAGCGGCCTGCCCGTCTGCCCGGTCCACCACGCCCCGAGATCCACCACCTCGCGCAGCCCCTCGCGCTCGATCATGAGCTGCGCCTCGTGGATGAGCAGCCCGCAATCGACCTCTCCACGCTTCACCGCCCCCGGAATCGCGCTGAACGGCGCCTCGACGAAGTCCAGCCCCACCCGCGACTCCCCGAGCAGGATCGAGAGCACCATGAACGCGGTGGTGTGCCGCCCGGGAATCGCAATGCGCGGCTTCTGCGCGCGCAGGCAGGCCTCGCAGTTGATCATCGAATCCGGGCGCGTCACGACCTTCGGCCCATACCCCTCGCCGAAGCTCCCCCCTGCCGCGGTGATGGCGTAGGCGTGGGCCACGGCGGGGTACGCCGCGGCGCTGATCGCGGTGATGTCAAGCGCCCCGGCGCCGAGCGCCTCGCCCGCCGCGGCAGCCTCGATGGCGCGCCGGTTGAGCTGTTCGACATCCGCGGCAACCGGCTCGAAGCGGAAGCGGCCGGTCTCGATCGCCGGCTCGCCATCGGCGCCGGGCGCGCGCGCGCCATCGGCATCCATCATGCCGGTGATGGGCCACCACATGGCCATGTCGTCGGCATCCGGCGAGTGGGCGAGGGTAAGGGCGGGACGTGAGGCCATCATCAACCGTATGTGGCATCGCCCTTCCGGGCGATGGGCTCGGGCGATGGGGATCCCGCTTCGGGGCGATATCCGCAGCCATCGGGCGGGCGAGACCATCGGGCGGAAGCCCGATGCCACGCCTCACGGCTGCCCGGTATCGATTTCCGGCCCGCCGAAGTCACGGCCGGCGATCCCGCCGCGGGTCCAGCGGTAATGGCCAGTGATGAGAACCGGGTCCGTTGAGGGCGGCGCTTCCCATGCGAACGCGTCATAGCGAAACCGCATCGGGCTCGCCAACGTCTTCTGCGCAGGGTGCCAACCGGGGTTGGAATCGGCGGTGGCCGGTGCGCCCGCGCTTCCGTCGGCCATGAGCACGGGCGCGCGAGCCGCCTCCTCGATACAATAGAGCGGTTCCGCGCCGCGCTCGCGCTGCTCCTGGTCGTGCACCATCACCTTCTGACTGGGGAAGGCGACATCGGTCATAAGCGCGCCGCCAAGACGAGCGACGGAGGGAATGATGTACTGCCGCTGCGAATCTCCTTGATAGAGGGCATTGTCAAAGTCCCACCACGCTGCCGGGGTAAGGTACGAGGAGGTGTACAGCCATCGCTCGCTGTGGCCTGTGCGCGGCTGAGGCTGAAACGGCAGGAACTCTCCGCGAGCGAACGCTTCCGGGTCGCGGACCCACGCGAGCCTGTATTTGTCTGCCGGAGAGATAAAACTGAAGTTCGGCAGTTCACCCCCCACATAGTCCATGAGCGGCAGGTGGTTGTACAGCGGGTGAGGAATCCAGCTTATTGGCACAGGCAGGTCACGCCCGCCCACCCTGTACAGGATGTCGATCGCCTGATACGCCGCCGCGGTCACCGGCGAGTGAGGCATCGTGATGACGCTCGATTTGAACGTATACGTCTCCCCCGGTTGCCACGAGAAGCTCCAGAACCGATCGGCGTTGTCCGCCGCGTAGTTGCTCGACGCCCCCGCCATCCATCGCAACTGGTTCTGCCCCGCCGCGGCACGGGCTCGCTGGCGAGCCCCGCCGGAGGCCACCAGCAGCAGGCTCGCGACGATCGCGAGGCAGGCGAGCCCGAAGCACAGATCCCGGATCACAAAGCCGCGGCGAGTCATGGCGCCTCCCTTCGGGCCGCCAGTGTACCGGAAGCCCGCCGGGCCTGCAACCGCGCTTTCCGGACGGGCGCCGTGCCACTTCGTGCCACTGACGGCCGCCATCAGTGGCACAAACCGACTACGCCCCCAGCTCCCGCAGACACCGCTCCACGATACCGCTGAGCTGCACGACCCCGCCCGCCTCCGCATCCCGCCGCGGCTTGAACTCCACCCCGCCCTGCTCCAGCGCCTTCGCCCCGATCGTCAGCCGGATCGGCATCCCGATCAGGTCCGCGTCGTTGAACTTCACGCCCGGCCGCTCCTTGCGGTCGTCGATCAGCACATCCGCCCCCGCCGCCGCCAGGTCCGCCGCGATCGCCTCGGCCACACGCACGTGCTCGGCGTCATCC
>CAYMJK010000269.1:0-6410 GCA_964390535.1 uncultured Phycisphaeraceae bacterium
CAGCCCCCCCGCCAGCCGCAACGGCCGCATCCGCTTCACCGAGCAGGGCGAAGTGATCTCCTTCCGCTACGCGATGCCCGCGCTCACGCACCGCCACCTGGAGCAGATCGTCAACGCCATGCTCCTCGCCACGGCGCAGCAGCCCGCCGCCGCGAGCGAGAGCCACGCCGACGGCGCCGAAGAGGGCGAAGACGCCGAGATCATGGGCGCCCTCGCCAATCGCTCTCGCGCGGCGTATCGCCAGCTCATCGACGATCCCGGCTTCTGGCCATGGTTCATCGACCGCTCGCCGGTGCTGCACATCGGCGAACTGCCGATCGCCTCGCGCCCCGTTTCACGCTCCGGCGGCGAGATCCGCTTCGAGAACCTGCGGGCGATCCCGTGGGTCTTCGCCTGGACGCAGATGCGCTATAACGCGCCGGGGTGGTATGGCGTGGGCGCCGCCTTCCAGGAGGTGGTGATGGGCGACGATTCCCGCCTGGCCGAGTGCCGCACGTGGTACGGCGCCGGCGGGCACTTCCGCGCCCTCATCGACAACGCCCAGCAGGAGATGGCCCGAGCCCGGCTCGCCGTCGCCCGCTGGTACTCCGGCGCGGGCGAGCCATCCGGCGCCACCTTCCACCAGCGCCTGGCCGACGAGTTCGCCCGCGCCGAGCGGGCCATCCTCGCCATCACCGGCCAGAGCGCCCTGCTGGACAACAACCCCGTCATTCAGCAGTCGATCCGCGAGCGCAACCCCGACACCGACGCCATCAACGCCCTGCAGGTCGAACTGCTGCGCCGCTGGGCCGCCGCCGACGACAGCGCCCGGGCCGAGCTGCGCCGTCTCATCCTCCTCAGCGTCAACGCCCTCGCCGCGGCGATGCAGAGCACGGGCTGAGGCCGGCGGCTCGGCCTTCAATCCTCCGTGTCCGCCCCCGATCTCATCTGCCCCACCGATCGCGGCCTCTACTGCCCTCGCGGCGGGTTTCACATCGACCCCTGGGCGCCCGTCGATCGCGCTGTCGTCACCCACGCCCACAGCGATCACGCGGCGCCCGGCTGCGCCGCCTATCTCACCAGCGCATACGGCGCCGGTCCCCTGCGCGCGCGCATCGGCGTCGCCGCCCGCATCGACACTCTCGCCTGGGGCGCCACGACCACCATCGGGGATGTCACCATTTCCCTCCGCCCCGCCGGCCATCTGCTCGGCAGCGCCCAGATCGTGCTCGAAGCCCCCGGCGCCCCGCGCTGGGTTGTCAGCGGCGACTACAAGACCGACCCCGATCCGACCTGCGAGCCCTTCGAGCCGGCGCCCTGCGACATATTCCTTACGGAAAGCACGTTCGGGCTGCCCATCTTCCGCTGGCCCGATCAGCGTGAGGTCATCGCCGACATCAACGCTTGGTGGCGCGCCAACGCCGCGGCAGGGCGGACCACCATTCTCCTCGCCTACGCCCTCGGCAAGGCCCAGCGCGTTCTCGCCGCCCTCGACCCGGCGATCGGCCCCATCGGCGTGCATGGCGCCGTGCTCGGCATGTGCGAGGTCTATCGCGAGGCCGGCGTCGCCCTGCCGGATTTCGTCCACGCGAACGCCGAGACTGCGCGCGCGCTGCGCGCCGGCGGCGTCATCATCGCCCCGCCCGCTGCGGCGGGATCGCCCTGGCTGCGCCGCTTCGTCGGACCCGCCGGGCTGCGCACGGCCATGGTCAGCGGCTGGATGCGCATCCGCGGCAGGCGCAGATGGCAGTCGCTCGATCGCGGCTTCGTCCTCAGCGATCACGCGGACTGGGATGGGCTCGTCGGCGCGATCAAGGCCACGGGCGCCTCTCGCATCGGCGTCACCCACGGCTACGCCGCTCCCTTCGCCCGCTGGCTCGCCGAGCAGGGGTGGGACACGTTCGTCGTGCCGACCCGCTACCGCGATGAAGAAACGCCTGAGCCCGAGCGCCCCGAGGGTAGCGACGGCGACGCCCCCGACGTGCCCGACGCCCCCGACGTGCCCGATGCGCCCGACAAGCCGCCCGCGGAGGGCGCCTGATGCGCCGCTTCACCCGCCTCTATCTTGATCTCGACGCCACCAACTCCACCTCGGAGAAGATCGAACTGCTCGAGGCCTACTTCCGCGCAGCTCCGCCCGCGGACGCCGCATGGGCCCTCGCCCTCCTCGCCGGCGCCCGTCCCAAAGGCGCCGCCAGCACGCGCGCCCTGCACGATCTCGCGATCGAAGTCTCCGGCGTTCCCTCCTGGCTCGTCTCCGAGTGCTACAGCGCGGTCGGCGACATGGCCGAAACCATCGCGCTGCTCCTGCCGGAGACCGCCGAAGCAGTGGACGAGCCGCTGGCGCAGGTCATGGCCGAGCGTGTCCTCCCTCTCGCTGGCGCCCGGGACGAGGAGCGCCGGCGCATCATCACCGGCGCCTGGCGCGCCTTGGATGCCGACCAGCGCTTCATCTATCACAAGCTCGTCCGCGGCGCCTTCCGCATCGGCGTGCAGAAGCGGATGGTCGCCCGCGCCCTCGCCAGCGTCGCCGGCGTCGAGCCCGCCATCATGGCCCACCGCATCGCCGGCGCCATCCGCCCCACGGCGGACGCCTTCGGGCAGATCATCGCACCGGACTCCCGCGCCGACGACGCCTCCCGCCCATACCCGTTCTTCCTCGCCCATCAGCTCAACGACCCGCCCGCGAGCCTCGGCGACATCGCCGACTGGACCGCCGAATGGAAGTGGGATGGCGTGCGCGCGCAGCTCATCCGGCGCGCCGGCGCCTGCTGGATCTGGTCCCGCGGCGAGGAACTCGTGACCGATCAGTTCCCCGAGGTTGCCGCCGCTGCGCGCGCGCTGCCGGATGGCGTCGTCCTCGACGGCGAGATCCTCGTCTGGCAGCGGGACCGACCGGCTCCCTTCACGCAGCTCCAGCGCCGCCTGAACCGGACCGCTGCGAAGGCCGCCCAGCCCGGCCTCTTCGACCAGGACCGCGTCATCTTCATGGCTTACGACCTGCTGGAGCGCGAGGGCGCCGATGTGCGCGCACTCCCGCTGGAGCAGCGCCGGGCGGCGCTGGAACAACTCCTCGCCGGCCCCGGCAGCGCCTTCCGCCTCTCGCCGCAGCTCGACGCCCCGACCTGGGACGATGTGGCCCGCCAGCGCGAGGGCGGGCGCGACCGCGGCGTGGAGGGCGTGATGCTCAAGCAGCGCAGCTCCAGCTACGGGGTCGGGCGCACGAAGCCCGGGGCCGACGCAGGCTGGTGGAAGTGGAAGATCGACCCGCTCACGGTGGACGCCGTGCTCGTCGCCGCCCAGCCCGGCAGCGGCCGCCGCGCCGGCCTCTACACCGATCTGACCTTCGCCCTCTGGAATCGCGAGCCTGGCGCCGGCGACCCGCGCGAACTGGTCACCTTCGCCAAGGCCTACTCCGGCCTCACGCAGGAGGAGATCGTGACCCTTGACCGCTGGATCCGCGCCAACACCATCCAGCGCACCGGCCCCGTCCGCCACGTTCGGCCGACGCACGTCTTCGAGCTCGGGTTCGAGGATGTCCGCGCATCGAAGCGTCACAAGTCCGGCCTCGCCGTCCGCTTCCCCCGCATTCTCCGCTGGCGCAGCGACAAACTCCCCGCGGATGCCGATGACCTCGAAACCCTCCGCCGCATGGCGCCGGGTTGAGCGGCAGGCGCGGGCAGGCGCTCGCGGCGCCGATCCTTCTGCTACACTGGGGCGCCGTGGCGAGCCGCGCGGCTGAATTGAACGATCTGCGCGGAGAGCGCCGGGGTGATGACTCATCGGGGTTGCCAGTGACATCCTGCAGTGGGGCGCCATCGCTGGGCTGATCGTCGCGGCCGTGGTGCTGGCGCGTGAGTCGCGCCTGCTGGCGCGCCGGCGCCGGGAGCTGGCCCGGCGCATCGAGCGGCTGGAGCGGGCGCAGCTGGAGTCGCGGCGCGCGGCCGTGCTGGCGGACGCCCGGGGGCGGCTGGGGGAGGCGGGGCGGACGGCGCAGCTCGAACTCGTCTGCCGCGCCCAGGGGCTCGAGGACTGCTACCTGTGGCAGCTCTTCGGCGGCAGGCTCGACGGGCGGTTCATCGAGGCGGGGGCGGCGGATGGCGTGCGCAACAGCGTGACGTGGCTGCTGGAGGCGGCGGGGTGGACGGGCGTGCTCGTCGAGGCCGATCCGGAGACGGCAGCGCAGTGCGCGCGCAACCGGCCGCACAGTCACACGGTTCACGCAGCACTCGGGCCGCCGGGGGCGGGCGCGACCGTGCGCTTTACGCGGGTTCGCGGCGGGGAGGATGCCGACCACCTCTCGTATGCGCCCGAGCTGGCGCGCGTGCGCAGCGTCTACGCCCGCAAGGCGCGGGTGACCGAGCAGATCGAGGTTCCGCTGCGGACGATGACGGAGATTCTGGCGACCGTGCCACTGACCTGCTCTGAGGTCAGTGGTTCGGAGGGGGGTGCTTCAGGGAGTGGTGTTCGTGAGCCTGTCCACGAAAGCACTGACCCCAATGCAGGTCAGTGGCACGATGTGGCGGTGATCGATGTCGAGGGCGCCGAGCTGGCGGCCCTGGAGGGATTCGATCTGGCCCGCTTCCCGACGGCGGTGCTCATGGTCGAGGATCTGACCGGCGGCGCCGACGAGGCGGTCGAGCGTCATCTTGCCGGCGCCGGCTACCGGCGCGCCGGGCGGGTGGAGCGCAACACCATCTACATCCGCAACGACCGGCCGGACCTGCTGGCGCGGGCGGCGGAGATGGGGTGGTGGCCATCGGAGGATCGGCCGGGGCGCTGAAGAACCTGAGATCAGCCCCAGAGTTCGGTGACGGGAAATGCCTCCTCCCGCGCGTCATAGGCAGGGCTTTTGGACGGACTCGAATGCCATCATCGCCGCGCCCACCGCGCCTCCGCGAGAGAATGAGCTCACGCGGGGGCGCGGGGGACGCAGAGGGAGACATGACGCATTGAACCGGGTCTGGCCGCTCAGTTCAGGCGGGGCGCGCGGAGCGGCTCCGCTTCCCCGAACGCCTTACCCTCCCCCCGTGGGTGTCCACAGCGATCCCGAGTCCGCCAGGCAGGTCGCGACCGATATTGCGCGCGCGCTGCGGTCGCACGGCCATATCGCCTATTTCGCCGGCGGGTGCGTTCGCGATGACCTGCTCGGCCTCCGCCCCACCGATTACGACATCGCAACCGACGCCACCCCCGACCGGGTGCAGGCCCTGTTCGAGCGGACAGCCGCGGTGGGGGCCCATTTCGGCGTGATCCTCGTGAAGCGCCGCGGCGTGACCGTCGAGGTCGCCACCTTCCGCTCCGAAGGCCCCTACAGCGACCGTCGCCGGCCGGACACTGTGTCCTTCAGCGACGCCCGGGCGGACGCCCAGCGTCGCGATTTCACGATCAACGCCCTCTTTCTCGACCCCGTCGGCACGGGCGGGGACAAGGTGATCGACTACGTCGGCGGACGCCGGGACCTGGAGGCGGGGGTGGTGCGCGCGGTGGGGGACCCCGAGGCCCGGCTCGCCGAGGACCACCTGAGGGCCTTGCGGGCGGTGCGGTTCGCCGCGAGGCTCGGGTTTCAGCTCGATCCGGCAACGGCAGAGGCCATCCGGCGCCACGCCCAGGACCTCGCAGGGGTCAGCCGCGAGCGGATCGGGGATGAAATCCGGCGGATGATGGCCCACGAGAGCAGGGCGGAGGCGGCCCGGCTGATGGAGGATCTGGGGCTGGACCAGCCCGCCTTGGGGTCACGGGCGAGGTCGGCGGGGGGGCGGCTGGGGCGGCTGGGAACGTCGGCGGATATGGGCCAGAGCCTCGCGGCGTGGCTGGTGGACCGGGGGGAGGCGGGTGAAGTGGGGGACCGGAGCGCGACGCCTGTGGCGGTCTCGCGGCTGCGGGGGCGGCTGCTGCTGAGCAATGAGGAGCGGGTGGCCATGCGGGACACCCTCGCGGCCTTGGGGTTTCTGCGAGGCTGGGGCGAGGCGCCGGTTGCGGCGAGGAAGCGGATGGCGGCCTCGGAGCGGTTCGAGGCGGGGCTAGGGCTGCTGACGGAGGGGGCCGAGGAGGATCTGCGGCAGGAGATCGAGGCGGATGTTCGGGGTCTGGAAGCTACCCCATCCGGCCTGGCGCCGGCGCCGCTCATCAGCGGGGATGACCTGGTGGCGGCGGGGTGGGCCCCCGGTCCGCGGTTCGCGCGGGTGCTGGAGGGCGTGTACGACGCTCAGCTCGAGGATCGGGTGTCAAGCCGGGCAGAGGCGATGGAACTCGCCCGGCGGCTGAGCGTCGAACAGACGTAGGCGGGCTCTCCGCCGGAATGCGCAATACTGTTCCTGATGCCGGGCCGGTCGGGATTCGGGGTCGCGATTCGGGCTTGGGGCTTGGATGCGGGAGGCAGATGCCGTATTCTGTCGTGGCATGGTGGCCGGCGCCCTGGGGCGCGAGGC
>CAYMJK010000270.1:0-10728 GCA_964390535.1 uncultured Phycisphaeraceae bacterium
GCCGCGCCGCTGGAGCCTGTGCATGCCCGAATCCTGCCGCGAGATTTCGATGATCCTGGTCGCCACCGGACTGCGGGAGGAGTCTGCCGCGGCGGTCCGGCTGGGGCGGTGGCTGAGCGACCAACTGGGCGCGAAGGTGGAGGCGGCCCACGTGATGGAGCCGCTGCAGGAGACCGTCCTCGCCGCGGCGCCGGAACTGGAGGCGACCCACCGGGCCGAGGCCGAGGCGAAGCTGCGCGAGTTCATCCGGCAGAGCGGCATGGAGGGCGCGGTGACGGTCCATGTCGAGACCGGTGATGTCGTGGCCGAGTTGCTCCAGATGCAGCATCGCACGCGGGCCGATCTCGTGCTGGTGGGGCGGCCGGCCGGGCGCGACGCGATGGGCTCCACCGGCGCCGCGATGGCGCGGAAGATGCCCGTGAGCGTCCTGGTGGTTCCGGCGGGGATCGACGGGAGCGTGCGCCGGCTGGGCGTGGCGACCGACCTGACCGAGGAGTCCGCGCTCGGTGTGCGCCGGGCGCTGGACCTGGGCCGGCGGCTGGGGCTGGAGGAGATCACGCTGCTGCACTCGTACATCGTGCCGGTGGGGTATCACACGATCGCGACGTACGACGAGATCTGCGAGCGGATCGAGAAGAACTGCCGCGAGCGGGCCGACGCGTATCTGGAGCGCCTGCGCCGCGAGGCGCCGGCTGGCTCGCCGCGGGCGCGGCTGGCATTTGCCGAGGGAACGCCGGCGGAGGCCGTACCGGCGCTGGCGCTGCAGGAGCGGCTGGACCTGCTGATCGTCTCGACGCACGGGCGCACCGGCGGGCTCGGGGTGTTCATGGGACGAACGACGGAGAAGATCCTGGGGCGGTCGCCGTGCCCGGTATGGGCAGAGCGCTCGCCGGCGCTGTTCCAGACGGCGCTGGATGCGCTCGGGCAGTTGCTGCGATAGCGGCCGGGCGGCCCCTACTTCATCTCGCGCTGCGACTCGACCTGGCGGCTGCGGATCAGTTCCTCGCGCCAGATGCGGAACTCCTCCATGCCATCGGGCTCGGGGTAGGCGGCGTCGAAGGGCATGCCCCCGGCCTCGACCTCGAGGTCCATCGCCTCCTTGAGCCCGGCCTCCAGGTTGTCGTAGACCCATCGCTGCAGCTCGATCGGGGCCGCGTTGTAAACCTCGATGCGATGGTCCTGCTCGAGCCGCCGGATGAGCTGATCGAACAGCGCGCCCGCGGTGACCAGGAAGTTGCGATCGATGTAGCTTTCCATCCGGTGCTTGCCGGGGTTGGACTGGTTCTGGCGGCCCTGCTCGCGGAAGAAGTAGGTGTGGGCCTCGCGGGCGTAGTCGAACTGCCGGCGGAATCGCTCTTCGTCGCCCTGGATGAGGCTGATGAGTGCGCCCTGGAGGGCGCCGGTGACTTCCTGAGCCGCGACGGACGGCCGCGTCATGGACTCCTGCAGCTCGGAGCGGACGAACTCGGGCAGGCTCTGGGCGAAATACTCGGGGCGCAGCGAGAAGTGCAGGTTGGCCTCCGAAAGGGTGGCCGCCTTGCGCTTGTAGGCCTCGGCCTCGGCGATCTGGCCGCGCCGGTAGAGGTAGCGGATGGCGTCGCGCAGGAAGTTCTCGTACCCGGCGGCGTAGTTGGTGAAGACGCGGCTCTCGTCCTCGAAGACGTCGCCGCGGTCCACCACCTCGCCGAGGATGTCGCCGTAGGTCTTGATGAAGTAGACGTTGGGGACCTGGATGTAGAAGGGGCTCGGCGCGCTGGGATCGAGCACGGTGGTGAGATAGTCGAAGTAGAGGTTGCCGCCGCGCCACAGCTCCTGCACCGAGTGCACGACCACGCGATCGGTGTTGAGGAAGTCGTAGTCGTCGCGATTGCGCTCGGAGACGCGGGTGAGGGCGCCTTCGACGCCCTTGGCGCCCCAGTACAGGCCGTGGGCCGCGCCGCTGCGCCAGTCGATCGGGCCGTACTTCTGCGTGTAGCGGATCATCCGCTGCGGCTCCATGTTGTACCGGTCCTTGAGCAGCCGCTTGCGCTGCTGGGCGAGCAGGGCGCCCCAGGCGGGCGCCAGCGCCGGGTCGGTCGTCATCTCCATCAGCGCGATGTCTGCGGCCGAGAGTTGCTGCTTGAGCAGGGGCCAGCGGCCGGATTCGACGATGACGCTGGCGCGGAGCCATCCCTTGATCCAGTTCCCCTCGCGCGGGCCGGCGCTGAACAGATCCACGATGCGCGGGATCATCGCGTCGACCGTGATGTTGCCGACGCGCTGGCGCGTCTGCCCCCGCGCCGCCGCGGCACGGGCCGTGACCTCGCTCACGAGTTGATCGACCGCGGGGTTCTGGCTGCGCAGCGTCAGCAGCGCCTCCGGCGAGGTGGCGATCGGCTCGAGCCACTGGACGTACTGCTCGAGGACGCGCTCGCGGGAAAGATCCTCGGGATCCGGCTCCGGCGGCGGGCCGAGCACTTCGTGCCACTCGTGCGCCAGCCGCACCTTGTAGTACGGATTGGCGTCGTCGGTATATCCCTGGATCTTGTGCAGGAAGATCCAGGCGAGTTCTTTGTGGATGAGCAGGTCGTTGGGGTTGTTCGGGATGCCGTCGCGCCGCAGGAGATCGATGCCGGCGTTGACCCAGCCCCAGCGCTCGTTGGCGGTGTTGGTCTTGACGCTGATGTTGTACGCCATGTTCCACGCGTGGAAGGCCCAGACGCGCGGGAAGTGCGGCTGGAGCTTCGTGATCGTCGCCGACAGGTTCATCGCCTCGTGGAACTTGCCCTCCTCCTTGAGCTTGTTCGCCCGCAACCAGAGCATGTTGACGAACAGCCCGCGGAAGGCGCCCATGGCGATGCCGATGGCCACCTCCGGGTCGCTGCCATCCTCCATCGTCTCCGACAGCATGAGCTTGTGGCGCCCGGCGCTGGCCGCGGCCTGGGCGGCGAGGAACCCGCTGACGCCGATCAGGCCGATGCAGACGACCGAGGCGACGATCTGGATGAGGGTGTCGCGCCGCATGGTGGCTCCCGCAGGATTGCTCCGTCAATGACCCGAGTAGATGGCAAGCTCGCGGTTGCGGAAGATGAGCGTTCCGCCGATGTAGAGCGCCAGCGACCAGCCGCCGAGCACGACCACACCCAGCGCCAGGCTCGACCACGAGACGAGTTGCCCGTCCACGATCCGCGCCGTCGGCTTCAGATCGCTGTAGATGCTGAACATCCAGACCACCCCGCGAGCCACCGGGACGACCACCGCCCCGATGATGGCGCCGAGCCCCTCGCCGGGGTTGTACACCTCCAGCGACTCGTTGAGGAAGCTGGCGCTCTCCGCGGCGAAGAATCCGCCGAACGCGATCAGCGAGGCGACCGGGAAGCTCAGGAAGGTGCTCGCGGCGACGCCGAGCATCGCCAGGAAGGCCAGCTTGATCCACAGCGCCGCCAGCCCGCGCAGGAAGTTCATCTGGTACCCGCCGACGGAGTAGGAGATCTCGAAGCCGCCGGGGGGAAAGGTGATCGTGAGCGGGTTGGGGTCCACGCCCATCTGCCCCGACTGGCGGTCGAAGACGCGGACGCCGTTAATGACGACGATGTCCAGCGTGCCGTCGGCGTCGATCGCCCGCGAGGGGATCTCGTCGTAGACGTGGGTGGACCCCAGGCCCACCTCCTGCACGATGTCGCCGGGGATCTCCGGCACGATGAAGGTGATCTTGTACGCGTCGTCGGGGCGATTCTGGCCCGCGTTGATGCGGTAGCGCAGCATGAGGAAACGGTCGTCGCGGGCCGCATCCTCCAGGCCGCTGAAGCGGAAGGTGCGCACCATCCCCGGCTCGACGGAGGTGCGGAAAGTGACCAGCTGCCGGTACAGATCCTCCTCGATCTTCCGCCTGGTCTCGGCGGTGTCCTGGAAGTCGATGGCCGACTCCCGCTGGTTCTCGATGAAGCGATTGACCGCCTCATCGAACTCCTCCGAGTACCGGTTGACCGGCGAGTCGGCGTGCACGGTGCGCCGGGCCTGCAGCACCTGGTTCTGGAGAATCATCCGGTCTTCGCTGATGCCGCCGGTGGCGGAGACGAAGGCCGTCTCCTCCCCCACCGCCGGCTGCAGCTTGAGATATTCGGTGAACATGAGCACCGCCGAGCCGCAGACGAGCAGCAGCACAGCGGCAAGGCTCGCCACGCCCATCCACTTGCCCAGCAGGTACTGCCACGCCGCGACCGGCTTGGTCATCGTCTGCCAGATCACGCGGTCGCGCTGCTCGGTGGCCACCGTCGAGACGCTGAGCAGCACGGTGAGCAGCGCGATGATCCAGAAGGCGCCGCCCGTGCCATACTGCAGGAAGGACTGCACGCGGTAGCGCAGCGGCGTGTCCGGATCCAGCAGCCCCGGCAGGGCCGCCAGCCCGAAGATCAGCAGCACGATGAAGATCAGCGAGACCTTCATCCGCACCGCCTCCGACAGCACGTTGCGCGCAATGGCAAACACCGGCCCCGGCAACGCTGCAAACAGCGCCCGCAGCCCCGCGAGCAGGGCCGTGAAGCTCATCGTCAGCGCCACCACGCCGAGCACCAGCTTGCCAAGATCGCCCGAGCGCGCCAGCAGCCCTCCGCCCGCGCCCTGGGCGAACGCCGCCTCCAGCACGATCAGCGGCGCCGCCACCAGCACGGCGATCAGCCCCAGGCCGAGATAGGTCAGCCCGACGCCGAGCCAGATCGCCAGCAGTGCCACGCCCGCCCCGGCGCCGAGCCCGAGCGCGACGGTCCCCAGCGACCGCTTCGACGTCAGCAGATCCATCTGGGCCCGGTCGGCCGACTCGAGAATGGCGCGCAACTGCTCGTCGGCAACCTGCGACCGATCCGGAAGCTGAATCCCCTCGGCCCCGCCCGGCGCGCTGACCACCACCGTGTAGGTCACCAGCAGCGCGATGGCGATGGCGCCGACGATGATGGAGGCGACGATGCGGAAGCCCGTCGTCTTCTGAAGCCGGTTGAGCCGGGCCAGCCTGTCGCGGATCACGTCTCCTCCCGGCTGCCGCGTTCATCGAGCAACGACCCGATCACATCCAGATCCACCTCGGAGCTGTCGGCCGCGCCGCCCTTCTTCTTCTCATCCGATCCGGCGGGACCTGAGGAGCTTGTGGGGGAAGCGGGAGCGGCGGGCGTCTTTGGCGGCGCCGGCTCGGGCGCCGCGGGCTGCTCGTCGGGCTCGGTCATGAGCGACTCGAGGAACTCGTCGGGCGCTTCCTCCTCGGGGGCGGGCTTGCCCGCTGCCCCGGCGGCCTCCGGCGGCTCCTCGATGGCGGGGGGCAGCTCGTCGGAGGCGCCGACGAGTCGCTCGATGAGATCCTCGCCCTGCTCCGGCTCGGTGAGGAAGGCCGCGGTCGGCCCGCCGCTGGTGGCGCCGCTGGTGGCGGCCCGCTCCGACTGCGCCTCGCGCACGATGTCCATGAACAGGTCTTCGAGCTTCTGGCGCGGGTGGCTGACGCTGGCGATGGCGCCGCCCGTGCGCGCACGGATGACGCGGTCCACCTCGGCGATAGTCGCCTCGTCCATCCGGTCGGTCTCGATGGTGGTGCGATCCTGGGCCAGCAGGAGGTCGTCGCGGCTGCCCTCGCGCCTGATGCGCCCGCCGTAGAGGATGACCATGTGATCCACGACATCCTCGACATCCGCCAGCAGGTGGCTGGAAAGCAGCACCGTCTTGCCGCGCCGGCCGAGGGCGAGGATCAGATCCTTCACCTGGCGCGTGCCGATGGGGTCCAGCCCGGTGGTGGGCTCGTCGAGGATGAGGAAATCCGGATCGTTGATCAGCGCCTGCGCGATGCCGATGCGCCGCTGCATGCCCTTGGAGTACTCGCGCACCGGGCGGTACTGGGCCGCGGTCAGGCCGACCATGTCGAGCAGCTCGTCGATGCGCCGCATGCGGATGCGCCGGTCGAGCTCGAAGAGCTTGCCGTAGTAGTCGAGCGTCTCGCGGGCGTTGAGGAACTGGTAGAGATACGACTCCTCGGGCAGATAGCCGACGCGGCTCTTCACCGCGACGTCGGTCGGATGCTTGCCGAAGAGGGCGACGCGGCCGCGCGTCGGCTTGAGCAGGCCGAGCATCATCTTGATCGTGGTGCTCTTGCCCGAGCCGTTGGGGCCGAGCAGGCCGAAGACCTCGTGCGGATAGATCTGGAGCGTGACATCATCGACCGCGCGGGCGCGGTCGCGCATCCAGAAATCCTTGAAGACCTTGGTCAGCCGCTGACACTCGACGACCGGGCGGCCGCGCTGGTCGCGGGGGGGCAGGGCCTGTGATGGGGCGGGCGCCGTTGCCATGAGTCCTCCGTCAGCCGCCGTCCATGATGCGCATCTTCGTGTCGATCCGCAGCGCCTCTTCCATCTGGCGGCGATTGCGCTGCTCGCGCAGCTCCAGGTTCTCCTGCAGGCGCATCTGCTTCTCGATCTCGCGCCGGATCGACGGATCGCTGTTGAGCCAGAGTTCGCGCATGCCCGGGGGAAGCAGCACCACCTCGGTCGTGTCGCGGTCGACGAACGTGTTGAACGCCTCGACCCAGTCGGCGTGCAGCACCATCACCGGGCTGGCCGCGGCGATCTGCTCGACCTTGGCGTCGAACAGGTCGCGTGCGGAACGGCGCCGGGAGACCAGCCGGGCCCGCCGGTTCTCGGCGTCCCGGAGCATGGTCTCGGCCTCGCCGGCGATCCGGACATCGATCAGTTCCCCGTCGAGCTCGATGCTCTCGCCGCGGAACATCGCGGTGATCTTCTCCATCGCGCTGGCGCCGGCCTCCTCGTCGCCGAGGTCGTTGGCCTCCTCGTAGCGCCTGATCAGCTCGAGCAGGACCTCCGCGGCGGGGCCCGCCACCTGGTTGAGCGCCGTCTGACGCTGCGTGTCGGCCTGCACCAGGCTCGACTCGGCATCCTGGCGGGCCTGCTGAAGCTGGGCGAACGAGTCGAGCACGGCATGGGGCGCGATGACCCGGTTGAGGCTCAGCCTGCGGATCGTCAGGCCCGAATCGATCTCGTCGAGCGTCTGCTGCGCCAGCCGTTGGATCTTCGTCTGTAACTCGCCGCCGGTGTTCTTCGTCAGCAGCTCTTCGATCGGGGTTTCGGCGACGGTGTGCACGACGGCGCGCTTCAGCGCGTGGCGGACGATCTTCTCCTCGTTCTCGCCATCGCGATAGATGTTGGAGATGAAGTCGACGACATCGGAGCGCTGGTACTCCACGCTCACGCGCAGGTGCGCCAGGTTGAAGTCGGCGGTGATCAGCGAGTTGTCGCGATCCGGGGCGAGCTGGCGGAACCGACCCGCAAGGTCGGCGTCCGACAGATTCCGGTCTCGCTCCTCGAGGCGCGGCCAGAACTCGTCGAGCATGTCGATGTTCGGCCCACTGACGTTGACCCGCACCAGCTCGCCCAGCGGATACGGCCAGCTCGGCGTGAAGCCGGGCTCCAGCTCGGCGCTGATCGGCCGGCCGAAGAGCGTGCGCACCCCCCGCTCACGCTCCTCGACCGTCTGAAACCCGCTGAACAGATAGACCACGGCGAGCGCCAGCATGCCGAGTTGCAGCACGCGGAAGCTCAGCCGGAAGGCGTCGGCCAGCGACCGGTTCGCCGTGTCGAGATCGCCGCCGACGCTGGGGCCGCGCTGCTGGCGCAGCGTCACCGTCGCCTCGCGCGAGTTGTCGAACGGCGTCTGCGCATCGGGGGTGTTGCCCGGGGTATCGGGGGTGTCGGGGGTGTCGGGGGTGGGGGTGTCGGGGGTGTCGGCCATTACTGCCCTCCCGCGGCGGAGATATCGACCTCGTCCTCGCCCGGCGCGGCCGGCGCCGGCTCGGCCGCGGCCGCGGGGCGCTGCTCAGGCCCCGCCGGCTGGCCCGCGATCGCCGGATCCGGGAAGTAGGGCTCGACGCCGGGGATCGGCTTCGACCCCGTCGCCGTCTCCCACAGATCCGGGTCCATCAGAATGAACGCCGGATTGGCGGTGCTGAACACGAGCGTGGCCCGCTTCGCGTAGGCAGTCTTCAGGAACTCGAGGTTGGCCAGGAAGACGGCCAACTCCGCGTTGCTCTTCATCTGGCGGAGGTACGGGACGGTCTCGCGCTCGCCCTCGGCCTCGATCTCCGCGGCAAGGCCGCTGGCGAAGGCGCGGATCTTCTGGGCGTCGGCGTTGGCCTGCGAGCGGATCGAATCGGCCCGCGACTGCCCCTCGCTCTCCAGCGCCTTGACGAGCCGCTCGCGGTCGGCCCGCATGCGCTCGAAGACGCGCTCGGTCACGCTCTCGGGAAGCTCGACAGAGCTGATGCCGACGATCGAGATCTCCAGCCCGTCGGCCGCGAGCCCCTGGCCGCCGGCGGACCCGGCGGTGACCGCTGCGAGCAGGCGGCGCTCCAGCTCATCAAGCTGCGAGGCCTCGGGGTCCGGCGTGAACAGGTCGTTGAGGCGGAAGGCGCTCACCTGGCTCATCGCGTTGCGGACGCGGCTCTCCAGCGTCTCCCGGGCCAGGTCGTAATGATCGTCGGCCCGGGGCCCGGCGTTGCTGAAGCGGGCGAAGAACTTCGCCGCGTCGGCCACGTTCCAGATGCAGAAGGCCTCGACAACGATCGGATTGTCGTCGGAGGTCTGCAGCGTCTCGACCGTGGTGGTGAGGATGCGGTTGCGCCGGTCATACTTGGTGACGCCGCCGATCGGGTAGGGCGCCTTGAAACCCAGGCCCGGCTCGTCGCGCACTGCGCTCACCTTGCCGAAGGAGGTGACGACCGCCGCCTCCGAGAACTGGACGGTGTACGTCACCGCGTAGGTGATCAGCGACACGCCGAAGATCAACGCGATCAGGATAATCAGGCCAAGTCGAACTCGATTCACACTGCGCCTCCTGGAAGATTGCGTCTTCCGCGGGTAATCGCCCCCGTGGGGCCGTCGGGCGGGCTCAGCCGCCACCGGTCTCCGCGCCGATGTCCTCCTCGAAGAACGTCTGCCCGGTGTCCTGTTCCTGGAATTCCAGCACGAAGCTCTGCGCATCCTCGCCGGCCGGCGTGAGGAACAGGCGGCTGTTCTGCAGCGCCTCGGCCATCGCCGCGAGATAGCGCTCGGCGCGGTAGTACTCCGGCGAGGCCTCGTACGCCGCCGCCTGCGCGCCCTGCAACTGGGCCATGGCCCGCGCCCCCATGTGCGTCTCCCAGCGCCTGGCGCTGGCCTGGGCGATCATCGCGGCCGCGTCCCCGCCGGCCGCCTCGAGCTGGCGCCGGATCGCCAGCCGGGCCGAGGCGATCTCCGCCTCGTCGAAGCCCGCCTGCTCCAGTTGCTTCACCGCGTCGATGTCCGCCACGATCAGCCGCGCACGGTCCACGCTCCCCACCACCTGCGACAGCGACTCGATCGCCGTCGCCTCCGCCCGCGCGATCCGCTGGCGGTATGTCTGCTGGGCCTGGATGACCTGCTCGAACTGCGGCGCCACACTCCGGTCCGGATGGGCCCCGTTCACGCCCACGAACACCACCTCCACCACCGGCTCGCCGTTGTCGCGGAAGTTGAGCTTCCGGTAGACATCCGTGATGCGCGCCTGCAGTTCCTCGCCCATGCGCCGGCGGCCCTCCCCGAGCACCTGGTCGATCGACCGCGTCAGGAAGTAGCGCGACACCACCCGCGACGCCTGCTCACGCAGGATCTCGTCGCGGATGCCCGGAGGGCCGAGCCGCTCGTACGCCTCGACATCGTGCACGATGTACTGCACCGGCGTTTCCACCGCCACCAGGCTCATGCCCCCGGCATCCGATGCCACCGGCGCCGACGCCCCGGCCGACGACGGCTGCACCAGCATGTACTGCTCGTCCGCATCGATGTGCTCGTTGGTCCACAGGATCGCCTTGCCGGGCTCCGGCGCCGGCGTGCCGAGATTGAACTGACGGATGCCCGTCGTCGTGCGATCCCTGAGCACCCAGCGGTCATCCTGCGTCTTCTCCATCTCCGCGGGTACCAGCAGCCGATCGACCGGCCACGGCGCCTTGACGTGCAGCCCGGGACCGACCTCGGATCGCACGATCCGCCCGAAACGGAGGATCATCCCCTCCTGATGCGGCTGCACGACTACGAACGCGGTCATCAGCCACATGATGAGCAGCCCCACCACCACCAGCGGCACGAACAGCCGCGACAGCAGTTGATAGAACCAGCTCGAACTGAGCTCGAAGCCGAACTGATAGTCAATGGCCTCGCCGATCGACTTGCCAAGATTGTCCGGCGCCGCGATATAGCTGAGCACGCGGCTGTCGAACGCCGGGCGCGGAACCTCGCCGGCGCGACGCGGCCGGTAGACCGCCATCACCAGGTTGAGGAAGACCTCCAGGCCCAGCCCGACGCCGATCGCCGGGATGATGACCTCCATCCAGCGCAGCAGCCAGTCGGCGCCGAGCAGGTAGACGATGTGCCCGGCGCCGATGCCCAGGCCCATCAGCCCCGTGCCCACCAGCACCGTCGCCCCGCCGCGCAGATTCTGCCAGACCGGGCGCTCGGCCATCCCCGCGAAGTACCGGCCAGCGATGAAGCCGATGAAGGCGACCGCCAGCCCGATCGTGAGGGCAAGCATCGGCTCCTCGGGCATCACGTGATCGCGCGGCGCCACGTGGAAGAGCCCCCGGCGCAGCAGCAGCCCCTCCAGCCCGATCAGCAGGATCCCGTAGAGGGCGCTGACGACGGGGAGAAACCACCTGTGCATCGTGCGCAGCCGCTTGGCGGCCACGCGCAG
>CAYMJK010000271.1:0-6847 GCA_964390535.1 uncultured Phycisphaeraceae bacterium
AAGCGGATGGAGCGGATGTGGGAAGAGGTGCGCGGCGACTGGCCGGATGAGGTGGGGGCGGTGGGGTGATCACTGGTGATCGCGAGGGCACGGGCTACGCCGAGGCCGCTCGCATCACTTCCTGCACCGTCGTCACGCCGGCTCGCGCCTTGGCATACCCATCGTCGACCAGCCGCAGCAGCGCCCCGTTCTGCGACGCCGCCCGCGCAAGCGCCTGGGAGCTGACGCGCTCCATCACGCCCTCACGCACCGGCTCGGCCATCGTCATGAGTTCATAGATGCCGATGCGCCCGCGATAGCCCGTATCGCGGCACTCGCGGCAACCGGCGCCGCGCATCAGCGTGCCTCCCTCGGGCAGGTCGAACCCCCGTGGCAGGTCGGCGTGGTCCGGGGTGTAGGCGTCCGCGCAGTGCGGGCAGATGCGGCGCACCAGCCGCTGCGCCAGCACGCCCTCGACGCTCGATGAGACGAGATACGGCTCGACGCCCATGTCCAGCAGTCGCGTGGGCGCGCTCGCCGCGTCATTCGTGTGCAGCGTGCTGAAGACGAGATGGCCCGTCAGCGAGGCCTGCACCGCCGTCTCCGCCGTCTCCACATCGCGGATTTCGCCGACCATGACGACATCCGGATCGTGGCGCAGGATCGACCGCAGGCCGGCGGCAAAGCTCAGCCCCACCTTCGTGTTCACCTGGATCTGGTTCACCCCGCCCACGTGATACTCGACGGGATCCTCGATCGTGATCGCCTTCACCTCGTCGCTGACGATCCGGTTCAGCGAGGCGTACAGCGTGGTGCTCTTGCCCGAGCCTGTGGGCCCGGTGACGAGCAGGATGCCGTGCGGCCGCTGAATCAGTTCGTCCCAGCGCGTGAGCACCGGCGCCGGCATGCCCAGGTCGCCCAGCTCCAGCAGCACCGCGCTCTTGCTGAGGATGCGCAGCACCACGCCCTCGCCGGAGAGCATCGGGATGACACTCACGCGCAGGTCATACTCCTGCAGCCCGCGCCCCTTCTCCCGGTGGCGCAGCGTGATGCGCCCGTCCTGCGGCGTGCGCTTCTCGGCGATGTTCATGTTCGCCATGATCTTCAGCCGGCTGACGATTGCCGAGCGGAAGGCGTGGATGGTCTCGGGGACGTTGGCGCGCTGCAGAATGCCGTCGATGCGGTAGCGCACGATCAGGGCGTGCTCGTACGGCTCGATGTGCACGTCGGTGGCGCGCTCGCGGATGGCCTCGATGAGCACATCGTTGACGAGCTTGATGACCGACGCCTCCTGCGCCAGCTCGATCTCGTGATTGTCCACCTCGGCGGCGCCGTTGAGGTTCGCAGCGGCCTTGTGCGCCATCTCGTCCAGCGTGTCCGAGCCGACGCCGTAGTGCAGGCTGATGAACTTCTGGATCTCCTCCTCGTCGGCGAGCACCAGTTCGATGGCGCTGCCGGTGAGCAGGCGCAGCTCGTCGAGCATCGAGATCTCGAACGGGTCGCTGGTCGCGATCGTCAGCGCGCCGTCCGTCTGGCGGATCGGCACGCAGCGCTGCTTGTACACCAGCTTCGCCGGCAGGCTCGCCAGCGTCTTCGGCTCCACCTCGACGGTGGCGAGATCGACCACGGGCATGTCGAACTGATCGCCGATCGCCTCCAGCACCTGCGAGCGGCTCACGAGGCCGAGGCGCACCAGCACGCGATCGAGCCGCTCCCCGCTCTCGCGCTGCTCGGTGAGGGCGCGCTCGAGCCCGGCGCGGTCGATGAGGCCCTTCTCGAGGAGTACGCTGCCGATGCCCATTGGAAGGTTAGTGTATCGTCACTTCCCGCCGCGCGGGGAGCCGGATTCCCCATTCCCGTGATGAAAAAGATCCCCCGCGCCAGCCCGGTTGCAGGGCCCGCTAGTCCCCCCGCCGGCGCGCCGTCTTCTTCTTCGCCGTCTTCTTCCGGGCCCCGTTGCGGGTCGGGACCGGGATGTCCGAGTGCAGCAGGCGGGGGAGCGTGCGGATCTGCTCCCACCCCTGCCCCTGGGCGACGGTTTCCACCTTGAACGCGTCAAAATACTCGTCGAGAACCGCCTCCCGCTCGATCTTCAGGGGGGGCGTGCAGAAGTCCAGTTCCTCCCAGAGGGCCCACCCGTGGGCATCCAGCCGGGCGTCGCTCAGTGAGTTGTGCAGTCCGCGGCCGAAGGGGATCATCTTGACGATCTCCCCCTGGGCGATGCGGGCGCGCAGCTCCTCCATCTTCTCCGGGATGGGCTTCGCTCTGACGAGGTAGTGGGCCATTTCGAGGGACAGTGGGTCTATCGGACGTTCCGGCCGCGAGCTTTCGCGCAGCTCTGAGGCGCCGCACAGCCGGCCCGGGGGCCACGCCAATGCTACGGGCACGAGCCCGGTTTCACGCGCCGACAGCGAATGAGGAAGCTCTCACCGGGTAACGAGCTTCCAGCCCGTGACTCCGAACGAAAGCGAGGGCGCCGCTGCCCGCACGGCTGGAAGCCCGGCGCCACCATCCTTCACGCCGCAGCCCGAGCGGATGCCAGCAGTTCGTCCACCCACCCCGAGAGCGAGGCGATGATCGCCCGCTTGGAGCGGAACTGCGTGGCGCCCGCGTCCATGCATGCGCGCACATCTTCGCCGGCTTCCGAGGCGCTCATCGCCCAGATGGGGATGTGCGCCAAGGCGGCGCTGGCGCGGATGGCGCGAATGACGTCGGCCCCGCTTTCGGCGCCATCCAGGAACAGGTCGCAGAGCACGAGATCCGGCGCCTGCTCGACGCCGCGGAGGCAGGCGCTGATGAACTCGGTGGCGCCGGCGCGCGTCTGCTCCCACTGCACATCGATCTCCGGCCGGCGCGCCAGCCGGGCCCGGATGACCGCGGCGGCGAGCGGATCGTCCTCGACCAGCAGCATGCGCAGCGGGCGCGCAGCGCCGGAGGCGCCGTGCGAAGTCTGCCCGGCGTGTCCGGCGGGGGCGCCCGCCCCGTCGCTCCTGGCGGGGCCTGCCGGGCTCGCGGCGGTGACGCGGTCGCGCCCGGCCCGCTTGGATTCGTACAGGGCATTGTCGGCCGCGCGCACCAGCGCCCTGGCGCCGGGCGCCGGCGCCTGCGGCAGGTGGGTCGCGACACCGAGGCTGATGGTCACGGCAACTTCATCGGGCTCCCCCGGCGCCCGGCCTTCGACGCCGCGGAGATCGACAGGCGCGCGCCGGGCCGCCTCGCGCACGGCCTCGGCCAGCGCGAGGGCCTCCTCGGGCGCCAGCCCCGGCGCCAGGATGGCGAACTCCTCGCCACCATAGCGGAACACATTGCCGCGGGGCCCGACGGCCCGAGCCATGCGCGCGGCAAGCTCGATGAGCACCGCGTCGCCGACGGCGTGCCCGTGGGTGTCGTTGATCGCCTTGAAATGGTCGAAATCAAGGAAGATCGCGGTCAGTGCAGCGCGTTCGGCCTGAGCCCGCTCGAACATCGTGTCCAGGGCGCGGTCGAAGCCCTTGCGGCTGCCGACGCCGGTGAGCCCGTCGGTCATGGTCTCGGCAAGGAGCTGCTCGGCCTGGCGACCGATGCTCATCTGATGAAGGGCCAGTTGCTCCTGCGCTTCGGTCATGATGGCTTCGATGTCGGCCACCTCAGCGGCGCTGGTCTCGAAGAGGCGGGCCATCTCGGCGCCATCCTCGGCCGCCCGGCTCACGAGCTGCGCCATGTCCACGGGCGCTGCGCCGAACCATGCCACGAACCGGGCGGCGAGGTCCGACAGACGCCGCTCGGGCGCCGGCGCCAACAGCTCCCGCGCCAGCAGCCGGCCGAAGGCGACGCAGGAAACCACCGGCCGATGCCCGGCCGGCGCATCCTCCGGCGCATGGTGATAGCGCACGCAATCGATCGTCAGCTCAGGCAGGCCCCATCGCTCGGCGAGCAAAGCGCCGGCCTCGGCGTGGTCGAACTGCAGGGCGCCGCGCTCGAGGCGGGGCAGAGCCTCATGCCGCTCCGCCTCCGACAGCAGCGCGCCATACTCGTCGGGCAAGGCCATGGCGATCGCCAGCATGCCCATGTCCTGGAAGAGCCCGCCCGTGAAGGCTTCGTCGGGATCGCACACCCCCGAGAGCGCGGCGACCTGGCGGGCCGCGGCAGCGCTGGAGATCACCCGCTTCCAATACACATCCATGCCGAAGCCGCGGGGCGCTTCGCGGGCGCTGTCCATCAGGCTGAAGCCGAGGACGATCGACTTCACGGTGTTCTGCCCGAGGTGGGCGAGGGCCCGGTCGATCGTCTTGCACGGCTGCCGCAGGCCATAGAGCGGGCTGTTCACGGTGCGCAGGGCCTTGGCGGCGAGTCCCTGGTCGCTGCGCACCGCCTTGGCTATCTGCTTCAGCGAGGTATCGGGATCACGCGTCAGCCGCAACACTTCGACGGCTACGGCCGGAAGCGTCGGCAGCGATCGGCAGGCAAGCACACGGTCCAGCGCGCTCATTCGACCCTCTGGTATGGGATCTCATTCTGCTGGCCGGACGTCGCCCGGCTCCCCTATTGCTCGTTTTCATCGGGCAGGCTCGGCCCCGGATTAAGGGCCGGTCCCCGGAATCGGGGTCCGAAAATGAAAGACGCCGGGACGCATCTGGGCGTCTCCGGCGTCGAGGGGAGGTCCGATAGGTTCCGGCAGGCCTACGACAGCGTGAGCAGCAGGATGATTGCGGCGCCGACGATCAAGCCGAGGGCGCCCCAGCGGGCGCCATCCTCGAGGCGGCAGGCGCGAAGCAGCGAGCTGACGCGGGCGCCGCGGGCGATCGTGGGGCGATGGGTCGGGGTCAAAGTGGTCATGGCGAACTCCTCTCTGGATTGGGCGACCCGTCGACTGGACGGGCGGACGACAATCCGCTATAGTCTATATATCCGCTCCCAGCGGATCAAGTTCGCCAAAGAGGATTTTTTCGCCCATGGATGACACTGCCGCGATCGGAGACCACATAAAGGCCCGGCGCCTCGCCCTTGAACTCACCCAGGGCGATCTGGCGGAGCGCAGCGGGGTCTCCAAGGCGATGATCTGCGACGTCGAGTGCGGCAAGAAGAACCCGACGATCCGGCTGCTGGGGCAGCTCGCCAACGGGCTTGGGTGCGGCATATCGGACCTGCTGGATCTGGATGAGACGCCGCGGTTCGTCTCCGACCGCCGGGGGCAGCAGCGGACGCTGATCGACCCGGAGACGGGCGTCCAGCGCCGGGTGCTGAGTTCGGCGATGCTGCGCCGCGGGATCGAGATCATCGAGTACACGTATCCGCCGGGGACCGACTGCTCCGGCTTCCCGCCGCACTACCACGGGGTGTACGAGGCGGCGGTCGTGGTCGAGGGTCGGGTGAAGATGGTAATCGGCTCCGACGAGATCGAGATGGGCCCGGGCGACAGCGTGACGTACGCGGCGGATGTGGAGCACAGCGCGTACAACCGTGCGGACACGCCGGCGCGCGTCATCTACATCATCGATTCGACGCACGCCCGGCGCACGGGCGCGCCTGCGCCGGGGCGCGGGGCGAAGGCGCCGGAGGATTGACGCCGGAGCGTGCGCGCGCCGACGATGAACCGGTTGTTACGCGGTCGCCGGTCCCTACGCTTGGGCGAGGAGGCGGCATGAACTGGTCGCTGCGTGTCGGGCGCCTGCTGGGCATCCCGCTGTATATCCACTGGACGTTCAGTATCCTGCTCGGGTGGATTCTGGTCGTGCGCCTCGGCGCCGGGGACACGCTGGTCGAGGCGCTGGGGGCGATCCTGTTCGTGCTGGCGCTGTTCGTCTGCGTCGTGCTGCACGAGCTCGGTCACGCGGTTGCCGCGCGGCGGTTCGGCGTGGGCACGCGCGACATCACGCTGCTGCCGATCGGCGGGCTGGCGCGGCTGGAGCGCATGCCGGAGGAGCCCACGAGCGAACTGGTGATCGCCGTGGCGGGGCCGGCGGTGAACGTGCTCATCGCGGCCGGGCTTTTCCTGGTGCGGCTGGCGCTGGGCGGCGGCGACTGGACGCCGCTGCAACTCACGACCGAGCGCCCGCTGGACCTGCTGCTCTATGTCAACCTTGCGCTGGTGGTGTTCAACATGCTGCCGGCGTTCCCGATGGATGGGGGGCGGGCGCTGCGGGCCCTGCTGGCGATCCGGATGGATCACGTGTCGGCGACGCGGATCGCGGCGAACGTCGGGATCGGCATGGCCGTGCTCTTCGGCATCGTGGGGCTGATCAGCAACCCGCTGCTCATCTTCATCGCGCTGTTCGTCGCCCTTGGAGCGCAGGCGGAGGCGCGGTACGCCGAGGTCAAGTATCTGATGCAGGGCGTGCCGGTGCGCGAGGCAATGGTCCGGCGCTTCGGGACGCTGCCTCCGCGCGCCACGGTGCAGGAGGCGGTCGAGGCGCTGCTGGCGGGATCGCAGCAGGACTTTCCGGTGGTCGATGAGGGGCGGGTGGTTGGAATGATTCTGCACACGGATCTGATCGGCGCCCTTTCGGCGGCGGGCGCCGAGGCGCCGGTGACGCAGATCATGCGCCCGGACCCGCCGATCATTCACGAGGGGGACATGCTGGATGCCGTGTATGCGCGGATGAACGAGAGCGGCGTGACCGCGCTGCCTGTACTTCGCCGCGAGAAGCTCGTCGGAATGATCACGGCGGCGAACGTGGGGGAATGGATGATGGTGCGGTCGGCGGCGGAGGGCGGGGGGCGGCGGCGAAGTCGAAAGTTCAAAGTTCAAAGTTGAAAGTTCAAATCCGGAGGAGCGCCAACGGCGCGCGGATTTGAACTTTCAACTTCAACTTGAACTTTGACTTTCCCGTCAGTCCTTCGACGCCATATACCGGATGATGTCCACGCACCGCGCCGCGTAGCCGGCCTC
>CAYMJK010000272.1:0-4977 GCA_964390535.1 uncultured Phycisphaeraceae bacterium
CCTCCGCCGACTGCGACGGCTCGACCACCCTCGACTTCTTCGACTTCCTCTGCTTCCAGAACGCTTTCGCGGCGGGCTGTCCATAGGAGCCGCGGAGTGCGAGCTCCGGGGTTGGACGCCCGTCAAGGGGGGCGCGGGGCCGGACTTTCCGGAGCCGGTGGTTGGCGGGCGCCGGGGTGCGCGGAGCTTGCGCTCCTGCGTTCCCTTGTGGCCTCACCTGCCGCGGCGGTAGCCGGGGCGGGGGGGCGTCTGGGCTTCCTCTTCGGCGCCGTCGCGGGGAAGGTTGTCGCGGCGGGGGGTGGTCATGACGTTGAAGTAGATCGCCTGGTCGGCACGCTCGGGCATCTCGGGGAAGACGATCCAGCCCCAGAAGCCGGCAGAGCCGAAGGCCCGCACACCCGCCACCGGCGGGTGGAAGTGGAAGGCGAAGGGCATGTAGTGGTCCATCTCGTCGTTGTCGCCGAAGAAGGGCCACTCCTGATCGAGCGGGCGCGGGCGCGTGCCCATCTTCTCGCGCATCTTGAGGATGTCCACAGGGACCCATGTCACCGAGCGCCCGTCGGAGAGGGCGAACTCGACCCAGGCGTGCATCTCCTCCTTGTCCTTGTCGGAGGCGAGGAACGACCGGTCACCCTCCTCGATGCGCACGCCGACGACCGTCCGCGCCGGCAGACCGACGCGCCGGTAGATGCCGGCGAGCAGGTTCACCATGTCGAACGGTGAGCCGCGCCCGCGCTCGGCGGCCTCGTTGATCGGGGTGAGCTCGAAGCCCTCGATCTCGCCCTGGCGATTGAAGTTCACGCCGTTGCCGCTGGGCTGGAAGCTCTTGATCACCTCGCCCGCGAGGAACTTGGCAAGCTTCGCCGGCTTGAGGACCGTCTTCGGGTCCTTGCCGCCCGTCCAGGTTTCGATCGCGTTGTCGATCGGCGCCCAGTCGAGCGGGCCTTCGGGGGTCATGTCGATCCACATCTGCTGCTCGAAGACGCTGCGGGCCTCGACCGGCCACTGCTGCGGCCAGTCGATCTGCTCGGCAACCTCGTCGTTGTACTTCACCTGCCATGCGGTGATGGGAACGGTCATTTCCGCGCGCACGCTGCGCACGCCCGTGGCGGCATCCACGCCGATGATGAGGTACTGGGCGCCGGAGTGATAGCCGGGCTTCAACTGCGGCTCGGCGAGCAGCTTCGCATCGTGGTCGTCCACCGTGACGGTGGCGGTGACGAGTTCGCCATCGACGAGGCGGTGACCGGCGGACTCGTGCAGCACCGGCAGGACGAGGGTCATCTTGTCCCAGTTCCAGTGATCGATCTCGGGCATCCGCTTCTGATTGGGGCGGACGTGGCGCTCCTGGTAGGAGCGCAGCGTGACGCGATACTCGATGGTCCATTCGCGCGGGTGCTCGCGGGTGATGATGTCCTGGGCGGAGGCGCCGGCGCAGAGGGCCAGGGCGAGCAGCGGGGCGAGCGGTCGTGCGCAGAATCGCATCGGGAACTCCTGAGGGGCGTGAGGCGGCCGGCCATTGGGCTGGCGATCGGGGCGAGGGGGCTGGGGCAGCGCCCTGCGAGGGTTCGACGCCTGAGGCATGGTAACGATCCGCCGCGGGCCCGTCCGGCGAGGGTTTCCGGCCGCGGAGGCAGGCCATAAAGTGGACCCTCAGCCAGACGTCCGCGCCAGACGGCCAGCGCCGGGGCGCCCGATCCCGAAAGGAACCCCAACTTGGCCCGCAGTTCCGACGCCCCGATAGCCCCTGCTTCCCCCACCGCTTCCGGACCCACCCGCATCGAGAGGGACTCCATGGGCGAGATGCAGGTTCCCGCCGATGCGCTCTACGGCGCCAGCACGCAGCGGGCGGTGCTGAACTTTCCGGTTTCGGGGCGCCCGCTGCCGCTGGAGATGATCCGGGCGTACGGGCTGCTCAAGCGGGCGTGCGCGGAGGTCAATCGCGAACTCGGGCTGCTCGATGGCGCGCGGGCGGACGCCATCGTCAAGGCGTGCCGGCAGGTGGAGGCGGGGCTGCCGGCGCGCGGCGGGTGGGCGCGCCACTTCCCGGTGGACATCTACCAGACCGGCAGCGGCACCAGCACGAACATGAACGCCAACGAGGTGATCGCCAACCTCGTCTGCCTGGACAAGGGGAAGCCGATCGGCTCTTCCAAGGACGCGGCCTATCTCGAGGCGGGCGGCGTGCATCCGAACGACCACGTGAACATGGGGCAGTCGTCCAACGACACCTTCCCGACGGCAATGCACATTGCGGCGGCGGCGGCGATCTGCGAGAAACTCCTTCCGGCGCTGGACCGGCTCGCGACGAGCCTCAAGGCCAAGGCCCGCGCGTGGGACGAGGTGGTGAAGATCGGGCGGACGCATCTGCAGGATGCCACGCCCATCCGCCTCGGGCAGGAGTTCAGCGGGTTCGCAGCGCAGATCCGGCAGGGGGAGGGGCGGCTGCGCCGGGCGCTGGAGGTGCTCGGCGAGCTTGCTCTCGGCGGCACGGCGGTCGGCACCGGCATCAACACGCACGCGCGGTTCGGCGCCATGGTCGCGGCGAAGCTGACGCAGGCGTGCGCGCGCCCCGGCGGCCCGAGCCCTCAGTTCCGCGAGGCGCAGAACCACTTCGAGGCCCAGCACGCCAAGGACGCCATCGTCGAGACCAGCGGCCACCTGCGCACCATCGCGATCAGCCTGAGCAAGATCGCCGGGGACATCCGGCTCATGGGGTGCGGGCCGCGCTGCGGCATCGGCGAGCTGAAGCTGCCGGCGGTGCAGCCGGGCTCGTCGATCATGCCGGGGAAGGTGAACCCGGTGATCTGCGAGTCGGCGATCATGGTGAGTTGCCAGGTGATCGGGCTGGATGCGGCGATCGCGACCGCGGGGCTCGGCGGCGTCGGCGGGCTGCTCGACCTCCACGTGGCGATGCCGGTGATGGCGGCGAACCTCATCGAATCGATCAACCTGCTCAGCGCGGCGAGCGACATGATGCGGGAGAAGCTGATCGAGGATCTCGAGCCGGACCGGGCCCGCTGCGCTGAACTCATCGAGGGGAGCCTCGCGATGTGCACGAGCCTTGCCCCGGTCATCGGCTACGACAAGGCGGCGGCGCTGGCGAAGCGGGCGTTTGCCGAGGGGAAGACGGTGCGGGAACTCGCGCTCGAGCAGAAGATCCTGCCGGAGAAGGAGCTGAATGCGCTGCTGGATCCGATGGCGATGACGAAGCCCGGGCAGTGAATTATCCACAGATGGGCACAGATGGGCACAGATAAGCACAGCGCGGCACAGCCGCAAAGCTCAAAGCACAAAGCACAAAGCTCAAAGCCGGAAGGTGCGTTGCGCCCAACTGGCCTCGCGGCGTCCCTTGGCGCTGACCAGAATCGTCGCGGCCCGCGAAGAGATGGACCCCGTAGCATTACAGAAATGCACGGATCGTGCCTGGTCGTCGTCAGTTCAGTATGTATTCGATCCTGTTATCTGTGCCAATCTGTGGCCATCTGTGGATTGCCTAGTGAATCGCCTGCTGGAAGAAGCTGATCACGCGCTGGCGCACGGCGGGGGGATCGAGCAGGTCCACGTGGTCGGCGCCCTCCACGATCATCACCTCCGGCGCCACGCCGGCAGCGCGGCAGGATTCGGCGAGGCGCTCGGCGTGGGCGACTGGGACGATCGTGTCGGCCGTGCCGTGCAGAATGAGCAGGGGGCGGTCGCCGAGGGCGCAGGCCGCGGCGTCGGCATCCATCCCTGCGCGCGCAAGCAGGCCCCCCACCGGCCCCAGGTGATCCCGCGCGATCGACTTCCAGGAGCCGAAAGGCGCCGCGACGGCCACGGCCCGGATCTCCTCGCGCTCTGCCGCGGCGGCGAGGCCGATGACGGCGCCGAGACTGTACCCGAGCATGCCGATGCGCTGCGGATCGACATCGGTGCGCGCGCGCAGGTAGTCGATCGCGGCGTGGGTGTCCGCCAGCAGCTTCTGGCGCGTCAGTCGCCCGCCGCGATCGGACCGGCCGTAGCCGCGGTAGTCGAAGACGAAGACGTGGAAGCCGGCATTCGTCAGGAACTCGCTGAACGTCGCGTGACCGGCGACGTGCCCGGCGTTGCCGTGGACGTGGAGGATCGTCGGCCGGGGCGCCCCTTCGGCGCCAGCGCTGGCCTGCGCCGGCATGAACCAGCCGTGCAGTTGCAGGCCGTCCGGCGTCTGGAAGAGAACATCCTCGACCTCGGCGGGGGTTTCGAAGGCCTCGCGGCTGGGGTAGTAGACCATCCGCGCCTCCAGCCAGCCGCGGACATCGATCACGATCCACGCCCCGACGCATGCGGCGAGGAGCGCGAGATTGATGGCGATGCGGCGGCGGCTGCCGAAGAGGCGTCGAAGCGGGGTCGTGCGGCCGGGGCCATCATGGTTCCCATCATGGGTCACCGCTCGGTCTCGAAGAGATCCTGGAAGGCGAGAAAGTCGGCGAAGTCGAGCGCGCCGTCGCCGGTGAGATCCGCCTTCGGGTCGCCGGCGGCGAAGTCGCTCATGAAGCCGAGGAAGTCGAAGAAGGTGTGCGCGCAGTCGCGGTCCCAGTCGGCGACGAAGCCATAGCGATCGGCGATGTACGCGCCGTGGACCAGCGTCCCGGCGAAGGCCTCCTCGGCGTTCGGCCGGATCTGGTCGGGCGGCGGGGCGAAGGTGGGGCCGCGGAGTTCGTAGCTGTAGGCGATGATGCCGCGGGCACCGTAGAACCAATCGGTCGCCGTGCCCGAGTGCGGGTAGAGCGTGGAATACGACCGGCCCATGCGGTACCGGCGGCCGTGCACCGCCTCGATTGCGCCTTGCATGTCCATGCCGACGGCGCTGAACACGCCCTCCTCGGGCGAGGGGTCCGGCGAGTGTGACCACGGGTGCAGGATGTACTCGCCGAAGCTGTGGATGTCGTTGCTGCCGCGGATCTGCGGCATGGATTCGATGAAGTCGCGCACCTGCGCCGTCTCCGGCTCGCTGAA
>CAYMJK010000273.1:0-3422 GCA_964390535.1 uncultured Phycisphaeraceae bacterium
ATCTATGACGATCTCTCGAAGCAGGCCGTGTCGTATCGGAAGTTGACGCTGCTCCTACGCCGGCCGCCGGGGCGCGAGGCGTATCCCGGGGACGTGTTCTACCTGCACAGCCGCCTGCTGGAGCGGGCGACCAAGCTCTCCAACGAGAACGGCGGCGGCAGCCTGACGGCGCTGCCGGTGATCGAGACGCAGGAGGGCGACGTCTCCGCCTACATCCCGACGAACGTGATTTCGATCACCGACGGGCAGATCTATCTCGAGCCGGAGCTGTTCTTCAGCGGCGTGCGTCCCGCCATCAACGTGGGCATCTCGGTCAGCCGCGTGGGTGGCAACGCCCAGATCAAGGCGATGAAGAAGATCGCCGGCTCGCTGCGGCTCGACCTCGCCGCGTATCGTGAGCTGGAGGCGTTCGCCCAGCTCGGCACCGAGCTGGACAAGGCGACGCAGTCGCAGCTCGATCGCGGCGCCCGCATGGTGGAACTGCTGAAGCAGCCGCAGTACGTGCCGATGCCGGTGGCCGACCAGGTGATCTCGATCTACGCGGGGACCAAGGGATACCTCGACAAGGTCGCCATCAGCGAGGTCGCCGCGTTCGAGCGGGCGATGCACGAGTATTTCCAGACCTCCGGCCGCGCCATCCGCGAGGAGTTGGAGCAGAAGAAGGCGATCGACGAGGATCTGGAGAAGAAGCTCAGCGAGGCGCTGAAGAACTTCGCCAGCGACTGGCAGCGCCGCGACAAGACGGCAAAGCCCGCGGCGCCCGGGGCAACCGAGCCGGAGATGGCCGCGGCGGCGAGCTGAGGCTGGAGAAATGCCTGATATGACCCCCGCGGCAGGCGGGGGTCTTTTCTTTAGCTCGTTCTCATCTACAGATGGGGCACAGATGGGCCCAGCGCAAAGCACAAAGCCCAAACACAAAGCTCAATCCGGAAGGGTGGGGCGCCCATAATCGGCCTCGGCGGCGCCTCTTGGGGCTGACCAGAATCGTCGCGGCACGCGACGAAAATGGAGCCATAATCGTTCCGATGGGGCCGCGATGGGAAGCGGCAATTGCCGGTCCACGACGTTGCCCGATGGACGCTGCGCCGGGCTGCCGCATGCTCCGCCCTTGTTCCACTGTTGCATCTGCGTGATCATGACTCGCGTCGCCCCGAAGTTGCTGTCGCCGGCGTCAGGGGCATCCCGCCGCGAACGCGTTCTGGAAGCATAGAAAATCGAAGAAATCAAGCGCGCCGGATGCGTCACAGTCTGCCGAAGGCGCGCTCGCAGCGAAGTCGTTCTGAAAGCACAGGAAATCGAAGAGGTCCAGCGAGCCGGATCCGTCGCAATCGGCATAGCACTCCTCTGCGCACGTCAGGACCCATGTGTCGGAGTGAAACCTCGACCCGTCGAGTCCGCCGAACAGAACTGCGTTGTTCCGATCCGCGTCGAACGTGAAGGCGGTTGAGTAGCGACGGCTCGGCCCGCTCGCGTCAAGCTGCGCCCATGTCGCGCCATCGAACTGCCATGTGTCGTCGTACGAAGTCGGTCCAAAGGTAGTCCCGCCGAATACCACCATCGCCTGCCGATCAGAGTCGTAGGTCATTGCAGGGAATGAGCGCTCCGGAGGAGCGCTGACCGAGCGCGATGCCCAGGAAACGCCGTCCCATTCCCATGTATCTTCCTGCGGCGTAGGTCCGCCGCCGAACAGTACGGTGACCTCGCGCACCGGGTCGTACGCCATCGCCGCATACGCGCGAGCCGATGGTCCACTGGTGGCGACCCGCGTCCACGCTGAGCCGTCGTACTCCCATGTATCGCGCACCCAGGCGGAACTGGTTTCTCCACCGAACAGCACCAGCACCCCGCGAGCCGCGTCGAACGCCATCGCAGCGCCGTTCCGAGCCTGCGGCGAATCGCCGCTGACCGGCGCCATCGTCCACGAGACGCCATCCCACTGCCACAGGTCATTGTTGAAGCGGCTGACAGGACCCATTCCACCGAACACGAACGTCAGTTCCTGCGTGCTGTCATAGGCAATGCCGAAGTGGCTACGCCCCTCCCCGCCGAGTCCGCTCGTCGAGACCTGTGTCCACGCCGAACCGTCCCACTCCCAGGTATCGCCGAGCCTGATGGGGCCCGACTTGACGCCGCCGAACAGTACGGCGACGCCCCGGGCCGCGTCGTGAACCATACCCACTCCCGATCGCGCCTCGGGCCCGGCAACGACCCGATGCTCCCAGGCGCAGTCCTGTCCCGCCGCCGCAGCAGCGACAACCGTCCACGACACCAGGGACAAACCGCCAAAGGCGGCGGGACGGGCAGCATGATCGGGTCGCATAGGCATGTGTCAGCTCCTTCTTGCGTCAAGCTTACCACAATCCGGGCAGCGCGTAAAGCCGCCGCAACCAAAACGGCAACGCGGTGGCGTGAGTGAGCGTCATTTCGAAACCCCCGCCGTCAGGTTCTCCGGCGCTCCGTCGGTCACGCGCACGTTGTCCTCGATGCGCACGCCGCCGAGGCCGATGAAGCGCTCGGCGAGCGGCCACTCGACATCATCGCGGAACATCTCCCGGCGCTGCGGGTCGTTCAGCAGCGCCGGCGAGAAGTAGAGCCCCGGCTCCACCGTCACAACGTGCCCCGCCTCCAGCGGGAGATCGATCCGCAGGGCGCTGAGGCCGAAGCGCCGGCTGCGCTCGCGCCCCGGCAGATACCCGCCCGCATCCCGCACGCCGAGGCCGACCATGTGGCCCACGCCGTGCGGGAAGAACATCGCGTGGACATCCCGCGCCACCAGGTCGTCCGGGTCTCCCTTCAGCAGGCCCATCTCGATCAGCCCACGCGTCATGTCCGTCGCGGCGCCGAAGTGGATGTCGCGCCATTCGACGCCCGGGCGGCAGCGCTCGACAGCGCGCTCCTGTGCGCGCAGCACGATGTCATAGATCTCCCGCATCGGCCCCCCCAAGCGCCCGCCGACCCCGAACGTGCGCGTCACATCGGCCGTGTACCGGTTCACCTGCCCGCCGGCGTCGATCAGCGCGACCTCCCCCTCGCGCATTGCCCGCGCCCCCGGCTCGAAATGGAAGACCGCGGCGTTCGGCCCGGACCCCACGATCGTGTCGTACCCGGTTGAGTCGGCGCCGCGGCGGAAGAACTCCGCATCCAGCTCGATCTTCACCCGCCGCTCCGTTGTTCCCGGCGTCAGCAACTCGGGCAGCTTCGCGAAGCCGGCCGCCGTCGCCTCCACCGCGCGCCGAATCAGGCCCATTTCGTGCTCGTCCTTCACCCGGCGGACGCGATCGAGTTCCTGCTGTGTCGCGGCAGTGAGTTCCGCATCCAGCCGGGCATCCTGCAACGCCTCCGTCGGCGCGCCCAGCGCGGCAACGGGCCGCCCCGCGCGCCGGATCAACCAGCCGAGCTCGTGGAGCGGGCGCGCCGTCTCC
>CAYMJK010000274.1:0-2615 GCA_964390535.1 uncultured Phycisphaeraceae bacterium
GGCGAGCGGCGCCTCCGGTCTATTCCTCCGGCGCTCCCAGCAGGGCCTCGACGAAGGCGTCGGGGTCGAACGGCTGGATGTCGTCCGGGGTTTCGCCGAGGCCGACGAACTTGACCGGGATGTCGGTCTGTTCGCGGATGGCGACGACGACGCCGCCGCGGGCGGTGCCATCGAGCTTGGCGAGGAAGATGCCGGTGACATGGGCGGCCTCGAGGAAGCTCTCGGCCTGGCGCAGCGCGTTCTGCCCGGCGGTGGCATCCAGGACGAGGAGGGTCTCGTGGGGGGCGCCCTCGATCTGCTTTGCCGCGACACCGCGGATCTTGGCGAGTTGGCGCATCAGCGGATCCTGCGTCTGCAACCGGCCGGCGGTGTCGAGAATGATGACATCGGCGCCGCGGGCAAGGCCGGCTGCGCAGGCGTCGTAGGCGACGGCGGCGGGGTCCCCGCCCTGCTGCCCCTTGACCAGATCGACATCGAGGCGATCGGCCCAGATCTCGAGTTGGCGGACGGCGCCGGCGCGGAAGGTGTCGCATGCGCCGACGAGGACGCGCTTGCCCTCGGCCTGGAACATGGCGCAGAGCTTGGCGATGCTCGTGGTCTTGCCGGCGCCGTTGACGCCGGTGACGAGGATGACCGTCGGCCCCGCCTGGGCCATCGAGAGCGAGCGGTCGGCGAGGGGCCAGAGGGCGCTCATCTCGCGCTGCAGGTAGGCGAGGGCATCCTCGCCCTTCTTCAGGTGGCCGGCCCTGGCGTCGTCCCGCAGACCGTCGACCAGGCGCTTCGTTGCGGCGGCGCCGACATCGGCGAGGAGGAGGGCGCGCTCGATGTCGCGGATCAGGGATTCGTCGAGGGCGCGGCCGGAGACAAGCGAGCGCATGGTCCCGCCGATGGCCTCGCGTGTGCGCGAAAGGCCCTGACGGAGCCGTGACATCACCGATCGCAGGGCCAAGTCAGTCCTCCTGGGTGGCGCGGCTCTCCGAGCCGTGGCCTTCTTGGGTAGCACGGTTCTCCGAGCCGTGAATCTCTCCGATGTGAATATCCGCAACGTCAGTCTCTTCGCCTTCGCTGTCGGCTCGGAGAGCCGACGTACCCGGAGCCGATGTACCCAGGCGCTCCATCGCCTCGCCGAGCAAGCCGTTCACGAACGAAGGCGATTTCTCGCCGCCGAACGCCCGCGCCAGGCCGACGGCCTCGCTGATGGCGACCTTTGGTGGCGCCCGGCCGCTCGACATCTCATAGTGCGCCAGCCGGAGGAGGGCGCGGTCCACCGCCGCCTGCCGGTGCGCCGGCCAGTCGGGCGCCAGTTCGCGCATCAAGCCATCCGCGGCATCGCGCTTCTCGAAGGCGGCGTGAGCGAGGGCGAGGGCGCGGCGGCGCTCGGCATCGGAGAGTTCGACCTCCGCGAGCGAGGCAAGCAGTTCGTCATCGGTCGAGGCGGGCGCGGCATCAAGCTGGAAGAGCGCCTGGAAGGCGGCGCGCCGGATGCGCCTGCTCGGGCTCATGACCGCGCCCATCGGGCCACCTTGTCCGGCGGGGCGGGGACGGGGAGCTCAGCCTTGCGATCGCCAGCCTCCAGCCGGCGCATGGCATCCAGGGCGCCGAGCGCGGCGAGCATCGCCTCGGACCCCTTGTTGCCCTTCGCTCCGCCGGCCCGGGCCTCCGCCTGGGCCGGGGTTTCGACGGTGAGGACGCCGAAGGCGACGGGGAGGCCGAAGCGGACGGCGACCTCGGTGAGGCCGTGGGCGACTGCGCGCGCAATATGGCGGTCATGGCTGGTCTCGCCGCGGACGAGGCAGCCGAGAGCGACGATGGCGTCGAAACGGCCGCTGCGGGCCGCGGCGGCGGCGATCTGCGGCAGCTCGAAGGCGCCGGGGGCGGGGATGGTCTGGACGGGCTCATCGGCGCCGAAGGCCTGGGTGTAGGCGGCGCGCGCGCCGGTTTCGAGCCGCCCGGTGATGGAGGCGTTGTAGCGGCTGACGATCAGGGCGATGCGCGGCGTGTCGGCGGGTGTGGTCACTGTGTGAATCGTAGGGGAGGAGTGGGGGTCGGGGGGGCAGGAGGAACCGCCGATGGCACGGATGGGACACAGAGTCAGGAGTCAGGAGGCGGGAGTCAGGCATCAGCGAGGCGCCCCACTCAGACGCTCCCCATCCCTGCCCCATCTGTGTCATCTGTGGTTACCGCCTTCACGATCACTCGCGCGCGGCGCCGGGGAAGGCGACGGGGCTGCGCCAGCCGTCTTCGTCGTAGGCGCGGACGCCGAAGAGCCAGTTGTCCTTGCTCAGGGGGATGGTCGCCTCCGTGACATTCCCTACATCCTGCACACCGGTCCACTGCGGCTCGGTGGTGAGGCGCCAGACGATCTCGTAGCCGGCGACATCGGGCTCGGGGCTCGGGTCCCAGCGGAGGGTGGTGTCGTTGGCGAGCTGCGCGGTGATGATGCGGGCGTTGGGGGGCGTCGAGGGGGCATTTGCCAGGCGCACGAGGGAGGCGCCGACGAGGCGGGCCACGCCCTCCATATAGAGGGGATCGACGTGGTCGGGGGTGTCGCCGTACTGCACGCCATCTTCCTGGCGCACATCCTGGTGCTGGCGGGTGTAGTTTTCATACACGGT
>CAYMJK010000275.1:0-9397 GCA_964390535.1 uncultured Phycisphaeraceae bacterium
GGGGCGCGGCGACCCGTCTATTGCGCTCCACGCGGCCCCGTCCCACCGGGCGATCCCATTGGCGGCTTCGCCGCCGGCCGTGTGGAACTGCCCGCCGGCGAGCAGATCGCCGCCCGGCAGCACCGCCAGGGCATACACGCCCGCTCCAAGCGTCTCGAAGCCGCCCTCACCGCGCATCCCGCTGCCCAGCGCGCTCCACGCGCTGCCATCCCACCGTGCAATGTAGTTTGCCTCGACGCGGCCGGCGGCGCTGAAGTCCCCGCCGGCAACGATATCGCCATTGGGCAATGTGGTCAGCGCATCCACGCTGCCGGTCATCCCCCCGCCGAGACCGCTCCACGACCCGGTCGCCGGATCCCACGCGGCGATGGAACTGACCGTGATCCCGCCGGCCAGGGAGAAATGGCCGCCGACGACGAGCTTCCATCCGATCGGGCCGGGGCCATCGGGATCCCAAACGGTCATCGCAAAGACGGGGCCGTTGAGCCCGCCCACCGCGATCCACTCTCGCTCGCACGGCTGGCCCGGCGCCGGGCTCGCGTATAGACCAGCGATCGCGATGCAAAGACACGCAGCGAGTGGAGCTCGATGTGTTGACATGCCGACGCTTCCCCTCAATGCGACGCGCCGCCGCGGCTGCCGATCATGCGACAGGGCCGGTTCGGCCGGTCGGCCAGTCAGCGAGCGCTCCGCATGCGGCCCAGTATCCAGGATCCTCTCGTCCCTGTCAACCCCGAACCACCTTCCGGGCCGGCAGCCCCTCCGAGCGCCTGGCATACATCACCCGAACCGCCCCGTCACGTACTCCTCCGTCTCCGCCAGCCGCGGGTTCTGGAAGACGTCCACCGTCGCGCCGTACTCCACCAGCCGCCCGAGATACATGAAGGCCGTGAAGTCGCTCACGCGGGTCGCCTGCTGCATGTTGTGCGTCACGATCAGCACGGTGTACCGCTGCGCGATCTGCTGGATCAGTTCCTCGATGCGCAGCGTCGCGATCGGGTCCAGCGCGCTGCACGGCTCGTCCAGCAGCAGCACCTCCGGGTCGGCCACGATCGCCCGCGCGATGCACAGCCGCTGCTGCTGACCGCCCGACATGCTCAGGGCCGACTCCTTCAGCCGGTCCTTCACCTCGTCCCAGATCGCCGCCGACTGCAGCGATCGCTCGCACGCCTCGTCCAGCACCGCGCGCCGGTTCTCGCCATCGATCCGCAGCGGATACACCACGTTCTCGTAGATCGACATCGGGAACGGGTTGGGCCGCTGGAAGACCATGCCGATGCGCTTGCGCAGATCGATCACATCGACATCGCGGGCGTACACCGGCCGCCCGTTGAGCACCATCTCCCCCTCGACCCGCACCCCGTCGATCAGATCGTTCAGCCGGTTCACCGCCCGCAGCAGCGTGCTCTTGCCGCAGCCGGAGGGCCCGATGATGCTCGTCACCTTGCCGCGGGGCATGGTCATGGAGATGTCGAAGAGCGCCTGCTTCTGGCCGTAGAAGAGGTTGAACGCGCGCACATCCAGGACCGAATCTTCCCGCCCGAGCGCCTCGTGGATCACCGCCGGGGCCGTCTCCCCGCGCCGGATGGCCTCGATCATCGGGTAGCGCTGGGCCCGCTCGTGCGCCAGGGCGTCCGCGGCGGCGTCGGGCGCCTCGCCGTGAGCGTCATGGCGGGCGTGGGGCGCGTGGGGGGCATGAGGGGCGCGGGGCGCCTCCGGCGGGTTCTGCGGCATTCCGGCGCTGGGCGTGCTCACTCGCGGAGGCTCCGTCACGACCTGAAACATGGGAATCGTCCTCGAAGATGATACCGGGCGCAGCCTGTCAGAAGTGCCCGGAGCGCAGCCGGGCCCGCAGCCGGGCCCGGATGGTGATTGCGACGATGTTCATCAGCACCACGATCCCGATGAGCAGCAGCGTCGTGGTCCACACCATCGGCCGCGCCGCCTCCGAGTCCGGGCTCTGGAAGCCGAGGTCGTAGATGTGAAAGCCGAGGTGCATGAAGCTGCGCTCGGGGTGGATGAACGGGAATGTCGAGCTGTACGGCAACTGCGACACCTTCTTGACGGCGCCGACGATCATCAGCGGCGCCACCTCGCCGGCGCCGCGCGCCATCGCCAGGATCATGCCGGTCATGATGCCGGGCATTGCAGCAGGGAGGACGATGCGCCGGATGGTCTGCCACTGCGAGGCGCCGCACCCGTAGCTCCCCTCACGGGCCGAGTTCGGCACGGCGGCGATGGCCTCTTCGGTGGCGACGATCACGACCGGGAGCGTGAGCAGGGCGAGGGTGAGCGCCGCCCAAAGCATGCCGGGCGAGCCGTAGACGGGCGTGCCGGAGTGGGCCCGGACGGGGAAGAAGCCGCCAAAGTAGGGCGTGGAGCCGATGGTGTAGACCGCCAGGCCGACAGCGCCGATCCAGAGGGCGCCGGCGCTGTAGCGCATGAAGATGTTCAGGCGCGTGGGAGGCGAGCCGGGCCGCGGGCGGGCGAGATAGCCGCAGACGAAGGCGAATGACGAGACGATCAGGAGCCCCCCCACCGCCGGCCACCAGGCGGCGCGATCGAGCGCTCCGCCGCCCTCCGGGCCGTGATCGACATACTTGCCGACGGTGTAGACGAAGAAGCCGAGGCCGAAGACGCCGTAGACGATGCTGGGCACACCAGCGAGGTTGTTCACCGCGATGCGGACCATGCTGGTGAGCGGCCCCTGCGTCGCGTACTCGCGCAGGTAGATCGCGGCGATGACGCCGAGTGGCACGACGGCGACGCTCAGCAGCAGCGTGAGCAGCACGGTGCCCATGATGACCGGGAAGACGCCACCCTCGGTGTTATTGGCGCGAGGATCGTCCGACAGGAACTCCCACCAGCGGGCGAGGTAGACGGCGACTTTGTCTGCCGCGGAGAGCTGGTTGGGGGGGAAAGCGCGGACGACCTGGGCGATCTGCAGGGGCTCGTCGGGCCGGGATTGAGCGACGGGGGCGAGATTGCCGCTCGCGATGTCGCGGATGAGGATGCGGTAGCGGCTGTTGGCCTCTTCGAGGGCGCGGATCTCGTCGAGAACAACTCGGGCGTCATCGCTGGCGGAGGCGAGCTTTGCCTCGGCGTCGGCAATGGCGGCGGCGGCCTGCTGGTCGGTCAGTTCGGCGCCGGTCCACGGGCGCTCCAGCGCGGCGGCGAAGAGGAAGCCACAGCAGGCGACCCACGCGAGATTGCGGGTAAGGGTAACCAGCGGGATGCGATCGAAATCGACGCGCTTGCGGGCCCGGCCGAGAGCAACCGCGCCTGCGGCAGCGCCTGCGCCGCCCGTGAGCAGGAGGACCCACGGGAGCCAGCCGATGGGCTCGCCGGCGCCGGCGAGCGCCCCCTGCTGCCGCAACTCGATCTCGCGGATGCGGAGGCGCTGGCGCTCGATGCGCCGGTTGATGTCTTCCAGCTCGCCGCGGTTCAGGGCCTTGATCTCGCCGCGGAGGCGAAGGGCCTCCGGGTGGAGGCGCTGGAAGGTGGCCCAGACGGATGCGGGATCTTCGGCGAGGTAGATGTCCTCGATGATACTGGTGGCGCCCTCGGGGGTCTGGCCTTCAGCGCGGCGGACGACGCGGCGGCCGTCGACAGTTTCTTCCTCGACGAGTTCGGCGCCGGACGGCAGTTCGCGCTGGCGGCGCTCGATAATGGCCTCGGGCATACCGATGAAGATGCCCCAGTCGAGGCGTTCGAGGAACAGCGGCTCGTCCGGGCGTTCGATGGAAGCGACATCGAAGAGTGAGACCCAGCGGAAGGGCTGGGTGAGGAACTCGCGGTTGCCGACGCGGTAGAGGCGCCGGCGGGGCCGCTCGCCCGAAGCGGCTGTCTGGGCCAGTTCGCCCGCAGCGCGCAGCTCCTCGAAACGGGCGAGGTCAACCTCGGGGGGGTCGTAAGCCTCCTCTTCGGTCGGGACACCCAGAAACTGACCGCCGTCGCGCATCTGCACATGGTCGACGGGGCGAGGCCAGAAGGTGCTGAGCCCCTGGATGAGGATGATGCCCAACAGGCCGACGATGAGAACCATCGAGATGACAAGGCTGGCGCCCATGAGCCAGAGGGCCGGCTCGCCGCGGGCCGAGAGGCTGGAGCGGCGCGGGGGCTGGGGCGCAGGGCGGCCCGGGTCGGGGGCCGGCGGGCCGGAATGAGCGATCACCTGGCTCATGGCGTCAGAGTGCAGCGCTGCGCCGGCGGAAGCGCTGGCGCACCACCTCGGCGGTGGTATTGATGGTGAAGGTCATGACGAACAGCACGAGACCGCAGAGGAACAGCACGCGATAGTGCGTGCTGCCGACCGGGGCTTCGGGCAGTTCGACGGCGATGTTGGCGGCGAGGGTGCGCATGCCGCTGAAGATGTTCATCTCCATGATGGGGGTGTTGCCGGTAGCCATGAGGACGATCATGGTTTCGCCGACTGCGCGGCCGAAGCCGATCATGCAGGCGCTGAAGATGCCGCTGGCGGCGACCGGGAGGATGATTCGGGTGGCCGTCTGCCAGGGGGTGGCGCCGGCGCCGAGGGAGGCGGCCCGCAGGGAGTTGGGCACGCTGGAGAGGGCGTCCTCGCTGATGGTGTAGATGATCGGGATGACGGCGAAGCCCATGATCAGGGCGATCACCAGCGTGTTGCGCTGGGTGTAGGAGCCGAAGATCGAGTCGCGCGGGTCGAAGCCGGCAGCGCTGAGCAGCGTGGCGCCGAGGGCGGCGACGAGGGCGATCGTCGCAAGCGAGGCGACCGCGCGGGCGAGTTCGAGCACGGGAGCAAGGGTGGGGCGCTGCTGCAGCCACAGGTTCAGCCTCCGGCGCAGGAACTTCGCCTGCACCAGGTAGACCACGATCGCCACTGGGCCGACGAGCACCAGAAGCCATCCCGGCCACGGGCCGCCGACGCCGCCGTCGAGCCAGCGGATGACGCTGGGACGGTCGAGCCGCTCGGCCTTGATCGTGGCCTGCATCGCCGCCGCGGCCTCGCTTCCGGAGGCCGGCGGATCCGGATGGACCACGCCGCCATCGCGGAAGTACAGGCCCTCGGTCCGAAGGTGACGCTCCTCCTGCGGGGGCAGGGTGTCGCGCCGGCCGACCCAGGCGGGCCACTCGCTCTGGGGAACGGGTGTGTGGTACCCCGCGAGGACGGCGAGATCAGCGGGGCTGGGGCGAAACAGGGCTCGCTCGGCCACCGGGCCGAGTGAGAGCGCGGCCGCGCCGGACACCAGCAGCGTGACCGCGATGGCGGGGAGGCCGGCCATCGGGAGGCGGCGGATGATGCGCTCCGGGATCATCTGCCAGAGGTGGGCCCCGAGGATCACGCCGACAGGGAGCACGACGAAGGCGAGCAGCAGGGAGGGAAGGATGTCGCGGAGGAACGGCGCCACGATGATCGCCGCGATGAAGCCGAGCACCACCGAGGGGAGCGAGGCCATGAGTTCCAGCGTGGGCTTGACGAAGCGGCGGACGCGGTTGTCGAGATACTCGCTGGTGTAGATGGCGCCGAGCACACCCATCGGGGCGGCGAAGAGCATGGCGAAGAACGTGGCCTTGAGCGTGCCGACGATGAGCGGTGTGATGCTCATCTTGACCTCGACCTCGTCGCTGCCGGCGGAGGACTGGTACACGAACTCGGGCTCAGCCTCGCCCTCGTAGTGCACCTTGCCGAACAGCGACTTCGGCGTGGCCTCGGCGTGGCCCGGCTCCATGGCCCAGGCGGCAAGCTGGCCCTTCTCGGTGAGAGCAAAGGCGCCGTCGAGCTTCGGAGCGAGCGTGACCTGCGTCGCGGCGCCTCCGCCGGGCACGCGCATGTGCGCGATGCGCTTGGCGCTGGTCATGTGCGTGACGAGAATCTCCCCCGCGGCGTCGGCCGCAATCACCGAACGGTCGCGTGCGCTGACGCCGGCGCTGACGATGGGCGCCTCCCCGACCCTGATCGATGCGCCGCGGACGAGCTGGAGAGCATCAGGCGCCGGCGACGTCGGCTGCCGAGCGATGAACCAGCCGGAAATATGACCGTTGTCGTCGCCGATGAGAATGGTCTGGGCGCCGAGCAGCTTCCCCGCCCACGTCACTTCGCCGGAGGCGACCTGCACGCGCTCCATGCGGCGGAAGGCGCGCTCGCCATCGACCTCGGCGAGGGCATATCGCCGCGCCTCGCCGCCCGGCCAGACGGCGATCACCTGGTCGCCGGCGGCGGTGACGAACAGCCAGCCGGGCAGGGCGCCCAGGAGCTGGCCAGAATCGCTCTCTCGGTCCTTGAGCCCGATCTCCAGCGGGGTGGTCTGCAGGCGGATCGTCGGCTCGCCGCCGCCGAGGGGGCGCACGATGCGCACCGCGGCGTGCAGGCCGGTTCCGTCCTCGCGCACGGCGACGAAGAAGCGATTGCGCCCATCGTCGCGGTAATCGATCAGGCGGATGGGGCCTTCGCCCTCGTCGACCTGGACGGGTTCGGCGAGGTCGATCTGGGCCTGCACGAGGCGAAGCTGGGCGCCCTCGCGGAGAGCCAGGGCGCGGGTCCCGTCGTCAAGCGGCACGACCCGCTGCTGGCCCGGCTCCAGATCGAGGGCCTCAGCCGGCGCTGTGGCGTCGGGGACGACGCGGGTGGCCAGCCGCACCGTGCCGAGCTGGAGCGAGCCGTCGTCGTACCCCATGGCGGCGTGGCCGCTCGCGCTGGCGTAGCTCCACGCCGTGAGCGTGCGCCCCTCTGGAACGAGCGAGACGCTCGAGAAGGGCTCGGCGGCGCCGAGGCGCCAGAGTTCGAGCTGCCCATCGGGGCGGACGGTGAGCACGGCGCTGCGGTACTCGTCGACCTCGACAGTCAGGGCGTCGCCGGGCAGGCCGGCCAGGAGCGCATCATCCTGCAACTCGAGGCTCGCCGCGCGAAAGAGGGGCATAGCCACGATCGCCAGGTAGACGCCGATCGCCAGCACCGCGACGATGACGCCGACACCGCCGATGGTGATGGTAACGCGGGCCGTCCGGTCGGCAGCGTGGACGCGGCTTCTGGTCTTGCGATCCCTCATAGGCTGTAAGCCGACCGGACCGCCTTTCGGCGAGCCGGTCGCTGGGGTCTGGATCCTTGGCCATCATGGCCTCGGGTTCGGGCGGGGTCAACCGTCTGTCGGTTCAGTTGCCGGTCCAGGGGAGGCCGATGCTGGCCAGTTCCTTCTTCGCAATGGCGGCGGGGACGGGGAAGTAGCCGTCCTTGATGACGACTTCCTGGCCCTGCTGGCTGAAGACCAGCTTGATGAACTCGGCGCGGAGGGGCTCCAGCGCCTGGTTCGGGTTCTTGTTGACGTAGAGGTAAAGGAAGCGGGCGATCGGATACTCGCCGCTGGAGGCGTTCTCGGCGTTGGGCTCGAAGGCCTCGTCACGGTCGCTGAGCGATACGCTGAGGGCCTTGACGCCGCTGGTCATGTAGCCCAGGCCGCTGTACCCCATGGCGAAGCGGTCGTTGGCGACACCCTGCACCACCGCGGACGAGCCGGGCTGCTCCTTCACCGAGGGCTTGTAGTCGTTCTTGTTGAGGGCGACATCCTTGAAGTAGCCGTAGGTGCCGCTGGCGCTGTTGCGCCCGTAGAGGGAGATGGGCTTGTTGCGATAGGCCGAATCGGTGACGCCCAGATCGCCCCAGGTCAACCCCGGCCCGCTGACACTGAAGACCTGCTCGATCTGCTCCATCGAAATCTCCTCGAGGGGGCAGTCCTTGTGAACGTAGACGGCAAGGGCGTCGATGCCGGTGCGCAGCAGGGTGGGCTTGTAGCCGAAGGCCTTCTCGAAGGCGTCGATCTCCGAGCCCTTCATCGGGCGGCTCATGGGGCCGAACTGGGCCGCGCCCTCGATCAGGGCCGCGGGAGCGGTGCTCGAGCCCTTGCCCTCCACCTCGGTCTGCACGTTCGGGTAGAACTTCTCGTACGACTCGAACCAGGCCGTCATCAGGTTGTTCATCGTGTCCGAGCCGACGCTCTTAAGCTTGCCCGTCACGCCCTGGGTAGGGGTGTAGTACGGGAGCTTGGGGTCGACCTTGACATCTGCGACTGCCGCAAACGCCATCATGGCGGCCGCGGCGGCTCCGACGATCATCTTCCGCATTGCGCTTCTCCTTCTGGGTTCTGTTGGCTTCTGATCGCACAAGTCTCGCCGTGGGCGGCCGCGGAGTCACCCGCGGGATAGTTAAGGTTGCGCATAGCCGCCCGGCGGCCCCTCTGGGAGCGCGCCTGAACCAGATCTTCACATTTGGGCCGGGCTTACGACAGGCCGACGCGCAGGGGGTCTCGCAGGGAGCGGCCGCCCCCGCAAACCCCTGCCCCGCGGCCGGTTGCGCTATTGCGACAGCCCCAGCCGCACCGGGGTTTCCCCCGTGGCCGCGGGGCCATCCCCACCGGCGGGAATGAACCGGGCCCGCAGCCGGCCGGCCTGGCGGGGGACATCATCCTCGGCCCCGACAGCGCTCATCCGCAGCGACAGGCGGAAGCCGTCGAGCCCGAGGGCGGTCTTGCGGGCAACCTGCGCCAGGGCGTCCGTGGGAATCTCCCAGACGGCAAGCGACTGCTCGCGGGCGTCGATCAGTTCGAACCGCATCGACCCCGCCGGGCGCACCGGCAGGGGGGACTCGAACTCGCTGAACAGGACGACATCCACGACGAAAGTGTCCGGCGCGAGATCGAAGTCGCTGTCGCGGCTGTCCAGCAGCATGAGCGTGACGCGCGAGGGATCGATGTCGCGCGGCGCCGCGGAGGCCCGCGGCCCCGGCTCCGCCGGCACACACCCACCCCCGGCAAAGAGCGCAACGACAAGCGCCGAACGACCCAAGCCTCGCACGCCCTTCATCGCAGCGCCCTTTCCTCTCTCCGACTCATCATTCATCGTTCATCATTCATCATTTCCGCCCCCGCCCGGCGCCGGCGGCCCGATCGGCTCCACCGCCGGCTGAGCCGGGCGATCGACCGGCTCGACGAGTATCGTCTGCCCCTGATCGTTCTCGATGATGCCGTACCCGGCGTCCAGCAACTCCTGCTCGAGCCGATCGGCCAGCCCCTCATCGCGCAGTTCGCCGAACACCCGCCCGGCCGCCTGATCATATCGGCGCAGGTCGCCCACGTTCAGGCGCCCGTCCGGATCGTCCACGCCGCCGGGAACCACCCGCGGCGTGAGAATCACCAGCAGTTCCGTCTTCACGCTCTCCCGGTTGCGGGTGCGGAAGACCGCCCCGAGCGGGCCAGGGATGTCCCCGAGCAGCGGCACCTTGGTCTCGCGCTCCTCCTCCATCGTCTGGATGAGCCCGCCGATGATCACCGTCTGCCCGTCGCGCACCGTCACCGTGGTGTCCACGCGGCGCTGCGTGATGATGGGCGCCTCGAAGTCCTCGGAGATCTGCGTGGTCCGGGCGCTCACC
>CAYMJK010000276.1:0-6027 GCA_964390535.1 uncultured Phycisphaeraceae bacterium
CTCGGCAACCTCGGCGGACTCGACCTCGATCACCATCTCGACCGCGCGCCGATAGAGGGCTGCGGCGAGCCGGGTGGAAACCTCGTCCACGCCGCCGACGAGCTTCGGCGTCGTCCGCGTGCTGTGCGTCGTGCGCCCGGGGTCCTCGCGCTCCGGCGAGTAGGCGACGAACAGGTTCTCGCCGATAATGAACTCGCCGCGCCCGGCGGCCGCGTCCAGGATCGCCGGCAGCAATTCCTCGCGCGTCGTCCCGGGATAGGTCGTGGATTCCAGCACGATGAGCTGGTCCGGCCGCAACCGGCGGCCGATGGCCCGCCCGGAGTTGATCACATAGCTCAGGTCCGGCTGGCGCTGCGGCCCCAGCGGCGTCGGCACGCAGATCAGGATCGCATCCGGCTCATCGAGCCGATCGAAGTCGCTGGTCGCCTCGAACCTGCCGCTCGCGGCAAGCCGGGCGGCGAAATCGTCCCCGAGATGGCGCACGTAGTTCTCGCCGCGCCCGAGCGCCGCCACCTTGGCCGGATCGATGTCGAAGCCCAGGACGCGCAGCCCGGCTTCGTGAAAGGCGTCGGCGACCGGCAGCCCGACATAGCCGAGGCCGATGATCCCGACGAGCGGATCGGCGCCGAGGACATCTGACCTGTCGCCGGCCGCGCTCATGCGACCTCGGTTCGTGTGGCCGCGACGGGCTCTGCCGGGCCGGGGGATCTGCCGCCCGCTGCGCTCGCCAGGGGATTCCAGCGCGCCGCCATCTCCGACTCAACGGTCTGCATCGCGTGCCGCTTTCCACGGAGCAGCCCGGCGCGCTGGAATGCGCGCAGGAACCGCCGGAACTCGGCGTCATCATACCGGCGGTCGCCGCGCAGCGCTGCTCGCACCCACCCCCACCAGATCGCCGCCCCGCCGATGATCAGCGGCGGACGCGTCATCCGGAAGAGCGCCGAGGCGGTGATGTACGCCAGCCCCGTGCCCATGAAGTACTGCCCCGCGCCCCAGCGCATCCGGCCGGTCCACAGCCCCTTGTGGCTCGCCCCCATCGGTCGCAGATGGATGAAGCGCAGCTCCGGGTCGTCCAGACTCGCCGCCCGCCACCCGAGCATGCGCGACCGGTGACAGTCGATCCCATCCCACATCACGCCACGCACGAACCCGCCGATCTGACGGAACGCCGCCGTGCGATAGAACTTCGTCATCCCCGCCGACATCTCGTCCCCGATGCGTTCGCTGATGAGCCGGCCGTCCGCATCGCGGAAGTACGGCTTGCCGCTGAGGCTGGCGTAGCGCGGCTCGGCCTCCATCAGCTCCATCAGCCGCTCGAAGTACCGCGCCGGTAGTTTCAGGTCCAGATCCAGCTTGCACACATAGTCGAAGTCGTCGAGATCGATCCCCTCCAGCCCGGCGTAGAACGCCTCGATCACGCCGGGCCCGACGCTCCGCGCGCCGCGGTCCTCCCGGCGCACGACCCGGATGAAGGCGTGCTTCGCCGCGTACTCCGCCAGGATCTCCGGCGTCCGGTCCGTCGAGCCGTCATCGACGATCACCCACAGCGCCGGCGGCGCCGCCTGCGCGATCACCGTGTCCAGCGTGGCGCGCACGCACGCCTCCTCGTCGCGGCAGGGGGAGATCAGCGCATAGCGGCGTGAGGGCGCGCTGCCGGCCGATGTCCGGTCGGGGTGCGCCGCCGGGCGCGGGATGTGCCGCTCGGCATTCATGCGCGGGTTGGAGCCTCCCGGTATCCCTCCGGATGCTGCTGATGCCAGCGCCACGCCGTCGCCACCAGCTCATCCAGATCGGTGTATTGCGGCATCCACCCGAGTTCCTGGATCGCCGCCGACGGGTCGGCGATGAGCGTTGCCGGATCGCCCGGCCGGCGCGGCGCCATCTCGTGCGGGATCGGCCGGCTCACCCCCACCGCCTTCTGGCAGGCCCTCAGCACCTCCAGCACGCTGTGCCCGTGTCCCGATCCGAGGTTGTAGATCCGCTGATCGCCCGGCGCGATCTGCTCCAGCGCGAGCTGGTGCGCCTGGGCGAGATCGTCGGTGTGCACGTAGTCGCGCACGCAGGTGCCATCGGGCGTCGGAAAGTCCTTCCCGAAGACCTTGAGCGCCGGCCGGTGGCCGAGGGCCGCGGCAAAGACCAGCGGGATCAGGTGCGTTTCATGGTCGCGGCACTCACCGTGCTCGCCATCGGGGTCGGCGCCGGAGGCGTTGAAGTACCGGAAGATCGCGCAGCCGAGCCCGTACGCACGGCAATAGTCGCGGATCAGCCACTCCGCCGCCAGCTTCGACCGCCCATAGGGAACCTCGGGCCGCTGCGGGGAATCTTCCCGCAGCGGCATCTGGCCCTCCAGCCCGTACGTCGCCGCCGTGCTGCTGAAGACAAAGCGATGAACGCCCGTCTCCCGGCACGCGTCCAGCAGGACCTTGGTCCCGTCGAAGTTCACCTGGTAGTAGCTGTCCGGGTCCTCGATCGACTCGGGGACCGACGCCAACGCGGCGAAGTGCATCACCGCCTCGAGCCCGCGCTCGGTGATCGTGCGCCGGACGAGCTCGCCATCGCGGATATCCCCGACGACGAGGCGCGACTCGAAGTCGGGCACGGCCTCCCGGTTGCCGGCCGAGAGATCATCCAGCGCCACCGGCTCATGCCCGTGTTTCAGCAGGCGGCGCAGGCAGGCGCTGCCGATGTACCCCGCTCCGCCGGTCACCAGTACCTTCACGGGATCTCCTTCCCGGATGCGGCGCCGAGGACGATCCGCGCCGCCTCCGCCAGATTCTCCGCCACATGATCGACGGCGTCGTCGGCGGGATCGACGGTCGTCCCGTAGCCGGTCCGCACGAGGATTGTTCCCCGCACGCCCGCGTTGCGACCCGCCAGCAGATCGCTGATCAGGTCCCCCACCATCCACGATGCCCCCAGATCCAGCGTCATCTCCCTCGCTGCCCGCAGCAGCATGCCCGGCCCCGGCTTGCGGTCCGGATGTTCGACGATGCGCCGGTCGCTCCCCAGCGGCGCGTGGGGCGCAAAGTACACCCCATCCAGCCGGGCGCCGGCCTCGGCAAGTTGCCGGGACATCTCCGCGTGGATCGCCTCCAGCCCCGCCTCCGTGAGCATGCCGCGAGCGATCGCAGACTGGTTCGTGATGACCACGCAGGCGAAGCCCGCCTCTCGCAACCGGCAGATCGCCTCACCGGCGCCAGCGACCAGGCGCACATCCTGCGGATCGACGAGGTAGTTCACCTCCTCGATCAGCGTTCCATCCCGGTCGAGAAAGACCGCCGGCCTCACGCGCTGGCCCTCCCGAACCGGGCCCAGAGCGCCGGCGCCGCCGCTTCGGCCTCGGCGAGCGCTTCGGGCGTGCCGATGTCGCGATGATACCCGTCGATCGTCCACCCGCGCATGCGCCCGGCGAACCGCGGTAGCACATCGAACCCGAGATCGAACGCCCGCATCGCCGCGATCTCGCGATACGCCGACCGGTCCAGCGCGTACACCCCGGCGTTGGCCAGATCGCTCTCGGGCGCCTTCGGCTTCTCGACGAAGCAGACGATCCTCCCGTCGTCATCCAGCGTCGCGATGCCGCACCGCTCCGGCGCCGGCGCCCGGAAGAGCGCCATCGTCAGCGGGTCATCATGCGACCGGTGAAAGGCGGCGAAGGCGCCCAGATCGATCGCGGACAGGTTGTCGCCGTAGATGATCAGCATGGTCTCCGCGCCCGACCCGAAATCTGGATTTGCCGCGATCGTCCCAGCCGAGCCGAGAAGCTCGGGCTCATAAAACTCGATCAGCCGGACAGGGCCCGAGGCGTTGACCTGCTCGATGTACGCCGCGACCTGATCCCGCAGGTGGTGCGTGTTGAGCAGGGCCTCCGGCGCCCCCGCCTCCGCCAGGGCCGCGACCCAGTAGTCCAGCAGCGGCCTTCCGCCCACCGGCACGAGGCACTTCGGTGTCCGATCCGTGATCGGGCGCAGCCGCGTGCCGAGGCCCGCGGCGAGGATGACCGCCGCAACACTCATGCGCCCGCGCTCTGCCGAACCCGCGCCTGCAGGCCTTGGGCGATCATGTGCCCCACCGACATGTGCAGATCCTCGATCACGCCGTAGTTCTCGCTGGGCACGTTGATGTGGATGTCCGCCAGTTCCCCGAGCTTTCCGCCAGCGAAGCCGGTGAGGGCCGCGACGCTCAGCCCGTGCTCCCGGGCCCATTCGGCCGCGCGCAGCGTGTTCGGCGAGTTCCCCGAGCACGAGATCGCGATCAGGGCGTCCCCCTTGCGCCCCAGCGACTCCATCGGATAGACAAACACCGAGTCGTAATCGATGTCGTTGGCAATCGCCGTCAGCAGCGCCGGCGTGTCCCCCAGGCAAACCGCCCGCAGCCGGCGCCGGCCCTCGACCGAGGCCGTCTTCACCAGGTCGCAGACGAAGTGGCTCGCCGTCGCGGCGCTTCCGCCGTTGCCGCAGGTGAGCGCCATCTGGTCGCCCTTCCACGCCGCGAAGATCCGCTCCGTCAGGGCGTCCACCGCCGCGGCGTCGATCCGCCCGGCCGCCTCGCCCAGTTGCTCCAGATACTCCCGCGCCGACTTTGCCATCTGACCCGCCACCTGCGCCTCCTACCGATCGATGAAGATGATCCTGCTGCCGCGCCGATCGATCTCGAACGGTAACCGCCGCGGCGAGCCAAGGGCCTCGCTGATCGCCCCGTGCCGCTCCGGCGGCGCGATGAAGAGCATGAACCCACCGCCCCCCGCCCCGAGCAGCTTCCCGCCGATCGCCCCCGCCGCGCGCCCGGCGCGATACCACTCGTCCACCGCTTCGTCGGCGATGCCGAAGCCGAGCGATCGCTTCAGCGTCCATCCCTCGTGCAGCAGCCGGCCGAAGTTCTCGATGTCGCCCGGGCCGCTCAGCGTCTGCAGCATCTGGCCGGCGAGGTCGCGCATCTGGCGAAGGATGTCGCGTTTGGCGCCGGAGCCGTCGCTCTGCTTCCTGAGGATGCCGTCGGCGCTGCGCTGCCGGTCGGTGTACAGCACTAGGGCCCATCGCTCCAGCTCATCCAGCGTCGTGCGCTGGCACCGGGCGGGCTCGATCTCCACCGTCTCATCGGGATTGAACCGGATGTAGTTCACGCCGCCGAACGCCGCGGCGAACTGGTCCTGCTTGCCGATCGGCTTGCCGAGGGTCTCGATCTCGATGCGGCAGGCCTCCTCGCTCAGCTTCTTCGGCCCGGCGATCTCCCCCTTGTGGGCGTAGAAGGCGTTGAGCAGGCCGACCGTGAGCGAGCTGCTGGAGCCCATGCCGGTCCCGGCCGGCACATCGCCGATCGTCGTCACTTCCAGCGGCGTCTCGATGCCGGTCAGCCGCAGCGACTCGCGGACGAGTTCGTGCGCGATGGCATCGCGCGACGACGCCACTTCCGTCTGCGAATAGGCGATGCGCCACGTCGGCTCGAAGCGCTCGTGCACCGTCACGTACATGTGCCGCGCCACCGCCACGCTCAGCACCGCCCCGAATTCCTCGCGGTAGAACGCCGGCAGGTCGGTCCCGCCGCCGGCAAAGCTCACGCGGTATGGCGTCTGCGAGATGATCACGGCCCCCCCCCTCCCCCCACGCCCCCCACCGCTCCGGCGCCCACGCCCGCGGCGACCGGCGCCGGCCGCTGCGCCCGCGCTGCGGCGGGCGCCATCAGCGCCGCCAGCCGATCGAGATGGTCTTCGATCCCGAAGCGCTCCTCCATGAACCGCCGCCCCGAGGCCCCGAGGCGCGCTGCAAGCTCCTCCTCCACCAGCAGCCGCTCGATGGCGTCCGCAAGTTGCTCGACATCGCCCGGCTCGACCAGCAGCCCCGTCTCGCCATCCACCACCATGTCCGGCAGCCCGGCGATGCGCGTCGCCACCGCCGGCAGCCCGCACGCCATCGCCTCCATCAGCGTCCGCGGCGTCCCATCGACATCGTTGTCCTTCGACCACACGCACGGCTGCGCGAAGATCGCCCCGTCGCGAAAAAACGCCGCGAGATCCTCCTGCAGGATCGC
>CAYMJK010000277.1:0-3248 GCA_964390535.1 uncultured Phycisphaeraceae bacterium
GCCGAAGCCCGCGCCACGGGGTACAGTGTGCGGCCTCCGGGGGGCAGAGGGACGTAGGTAGTCGGGCGCATCCGGCAGCGCCGATTGGAGCGTCGAGCAGCATGAGTCAAGCGAACGCCATCGTCATCATCGCGGGCGCAAGCCTCGGCCTCGGGCCGGCCGGGTCGGCCGCGGCACAGCCGGGCGAAGACCGCGCGCATCAGGCGGAGCTGGTTCGCGCTGCCGGCGCCGCCACCGACACGCGCGACAGCCTTTCGCCCACCCTGTTCGGCGAGATCCAGGTCCGGTACACGGCGACGAGCCGGAAGGACGCCACAGACCGCATGGGCGTCCCCGACAACGACATCACCCACGGCTTCACCAACCAGCGGACGAAGATCGGCGCGCTCGGCGGGAACGAGCAGTGGCGGTACCGGGTCAACGGCGGCTTCGGCCGCGATGGCGGCGGATTCGTCCTCGCGGACGCCTTCGTCGACTACGTGGTGAATGACCAATGGGAAGTGCGGGCCGGCCAGTTCAAGCTCCCGATCTTCTACGAGGAGTCGATGGCTTCGGGCAGCCAACTCGCGGCAGACCGCTCCTACGCCAACGAGATCTACAACCAGGATCGCTCCCAGGGCGTCATGGTGACTTGGGATGACGGCCGGAACCTGCGGGCGCAGGTGGCGGTCTCCGATGGCATCAACACCGACAACACGGACTTCAATTCCTCCATGGAGGCCGACTACGGCATCAGCGCCCGGATCGATCGCAGGGATGGTGACTGGGCCGAACTCAACGATTTCACCAGCGAACTCGATGGCAGGCAGGCGATCCGCTTCGGGGCGTTCGCGTTCTACCAGGATGGCGGCGCGACGGGCGGTTTCGGGTTCGACAACCAGCTCCTGATCGTCGGCGCGGACGCCCAGTGGGAACGCGACGGGTGGAGCGCCTTCGCCTCGCTCGCCTGGGTGCATCTTGAGGCCGAGTTCGGTGACAGGACGGACGATTACGCGATCGTGCTGCAAGGCGCCCGTCGCTTCGCTCCGGCCGACGAAGTCTTCGCCAGAGCCTCCACCGTGCTGGCCGATTCTCGGACCACGGGAGGGGGCGGCGACCGCGAGCTGGAGGAGCAGGTAGAGCTCCTCGCCGGCTACAACCACTACTTCGACGGCCACTCCACGAAGCTCACCGTGGACGCGGCGGTTTTCCTCGAGCCGACCAACGAGACGCTGACGCCGTCGGATACGGCTCTCGGCCTGCTCCCGGCCACTGGCGACCCGCAGGTCGTGCTTCGCGCGCAGCTTCAGATCCTCTATTGAACTGAGGCCGAAACCCCTGACGCGTCGGGCAGAGGCCCGCCGGGGCCCCCGCTTGCGCGTGTTCGCCGTGAGATTCCTCGCGTGCCGCCAGCCCCGCTGGCACGGCGGCGGCCCGCTCGGGCAGAAGCCGTGCTGCCACAGTCTGTAGCCGCGGCGATGGAATTGCCGAATTGATCCTCAGTCCGGCGATCCGGCCGGGGGCAGTGGCCGTACCATCGGCCGTGGCGAGCGGAGGGGCGATGCGCAGAGCGGGCTTGATCGCGGTGCTGGGATCGATCGGCCTGGCGCCGTGCGCCCGTGGCGGGCCCGATGGCGATCTCGCCGCCGCCTACCAGGCTGAGTTGCTGGCCGAGCGCGCGCTGCGGGCCCAAGAGCAGGGCGCTGGCGGGCCGCAGATCTTCGGCGGGCTTCAGATGTGGTACGTGGCCGATCTGCGCAGCGAAGCGCCCGGCGACGACGAGGACCTCACCATCGGCTTCGTCATGCGGCGGGTCAAGCTGGGGGTTCAGGAGCGGACCGGCGACTGGGAGTACCGCATCAACGCCCAGTTCAGCCGCGGCGTCGATTTCATGTTCCTCGAGGACGCGTGGATCGGCTACAACGCCGGGGGCAACATCCTCATCCGTGCCGGGCAGTTCAAGCTTCCCTACCTGTGGGAGGAGAGCGTCGAGTGGTACAACCAACTCGCCGCCGAGCGGTCACCCACCGCCGACTTCTTCAGTCAGCACTACTCCCAGGGGATCGAATTCGTGTGGGATCCGCCGGAGAACTACCGCGGCCGCTTCGCGGTCTCCGACGGTGTGCGCACATCCAACACCGAGTTCAACAGCTTCACAGAGAATGACATTGCGTTCACCGGTCGCCTTGACTGGATGCCCCGCGGCAACTGGGAGCTCATCGAGGACTTCACCAGCGAGTCCAGCGGCGCCGAGGCGCTGCGCTTCGGCGTCGCGGCACACTTCCAGACGGCGGGGCGGACCGGAGGGGGCTCCCCCCGTAGCGAACTGCGATCCGCGGCGGTCGACGCCCAGTGGGAGCGCAGCGGCTGGAGCCTTTACGCCGCCGTGAACGTCCAGGATGGCGAACTGAAGGATCAGGGCGTCCACGTCACCGATGCCGGCGTCGTCGCGCAGGCCGGATACCGCTACGACGAGCGGAACGAGGTATTCGGCCGGATCGACTCGCTCATCCCGGAGGAACGCCCGTCGGGCTCCGACCCGCAGGTCGTCTTCACCGCCGGGTACAACCGCTATTTCGACCTTCCCGGCGCCCGGTTCACCGCTGACATCATGTACTTCGTCACCGAAGTGAACCAGAGCCTCGCCGGGGGCGACACGGGTCAGGGGTTCCTGCCCGACGACGGGTCGCCGCAGATCGTGCTGCGGCTCGCCGTGCAGTTCATCTTCTGAAGCCGCAGCCCGCCGGCGGCCCGCGCCGGGCGCACGACGAGGCCGCCTCGCGGCGGCCTCAAAGCAGGGGATAGAGGATTTGAACCTCTACTAACTGATCCAGAGTCAGTCGTGCTACCGTTACACCAATCCCCTGTGCGGGTTCCCTGTACGGAGATGAGTCTACGGCCGGGGGCCGGCGCCGGGCAAGCGCTCTCCCCGAAGCTCATCGGCCGCCCGCCGGGGCGCGCTGAGCGGCCCTCCTCGCCGCCATGTGCCAGCCCTGGTCCGCCGGCCGCCGGACCTCCCCTGTCGCTTTGGGCGCCCGGGGCTCGCCGCTAGGATGCCTTGGCACACGCGGTGCCGCGGGAGCGCCGGCATGGATGAAACGATTCAAAAACTGGAGCAGGAGTATCGTCACGCCGCCCAGCGGCTCTCAGAGGCCCTGCGGCTGGCCCCGGCGGAGCCGGTTCCGGACTACCGGCTGAAGACCGGCAACGGGGAGACCAGCCTGAGCGCCCTCTTCGGCGGGCGCGACGAACTGCTCGTGATCCACAAC
>CAYMJK010000278.1:0-4057 GCA_964390535.1 uncultured Phycisphaeraceae bacterium
GGAGTGGACGGGGGCGATCGCCATTGGCGACGTTCCGGGGTGGCGGCGCACGCGGGCCGGGACGATTCAGGCGTTTGCGCCGATCCGGCTGCCGGCGAGGATCGGCCCGCACGATGTGGAGATGCCGAACTGGACGCTGGCGCTGGCGGCGCCGGCGAGCGCGGTGCAGGCGCCGATCATGCGGCTGGGCGCAGCGCTGCTGCTGGCGGGGATGACCGTGATCGGCGGCATCTTCATCGGCGGGCTGGCGCTGGTCGAGCGCGAGGTGGTGGGGCGCATCCGGCGCATCGGTCGAGCAGCGCGGCGGGTTGCCGGCGGCGATCTGGCGCATCGCGCTCCGCCGAGCCGGCCGCTTGCGCCCTGGCTCGGGCGCGATGAACTGGACGAGCTGACCGACGATTTCAATGACATGGTGGCGCGGCTGGAGCACAGCTACCGCGATCTGGAGGCGGCCGACGAGCTGAAGACGAACTTCATTCGCGTTGCGGGCCACGAATTACGCACGCCGGTGAGCTACATCGTCGGCATCGGCGCCCTGCTGCGCGACAGCGAGGACCCGCAGCGGCTCTCGGAGGCGCTGCAGGCCGCCGCGGCCAAGGGTCGTCGGCTCGAGGAGATCATCAAGGCCATGTTCAAGCTGATGCCGGAGGATGGCGCCCCGGCCAGGCTCCGGCGTGAGCAGGTCGACCTGCGCAAGGTTGTGGAGGCGGTCGCGGGACAGAGCAGGATGCAACTGGAGCATCGGCGGCTGCGGCTGACGATCGACGTGGCGCCGGAAGCGCAGGAGATTCCAGCGGACCGTGCGAAGGTCCGCGACATGGTGGACAATCTGCTGCAGAACGCGATCCGCTTCACGCCCGAGGGGGGCGAGATCACCGTGCGGGTCGAGCAGGGGGCGCCGGGCGCCATCGTGATCGCGGTGGAGAACGAGGGGGCGCAGATCCCGGCGGAGGATGTCGAGCACCTGTTCGAGCCCTTCTTCTGCGCGACCGACGTGATGACGCATTCCACCGGCGGCGGCTTTCAGCAGCGGGGGGTCGGCCTCGGGCTGGCCATCGTGCGCCACTTTGCCCTCCTCCACGGGGGGGACGCCCGGGTCAGGCCCGGCGCGCGCGGGCCGGTTTTCGAGATCATCCTCCCGGCGCCAGCGCCGGCGCCCAAAGCGGCGGAGGTCGGGGCGGGTAAGGAGTGTGCAAGAGGTGCCCGCGGCGGGCGACCTTAGTACCCGCTATCCTCTCCCATGCAGGGGGATATCGCCCGGACACTGCTGACCGCGGACCAGATCGCCAAGCGCGTCGGCGCCTTGGGCGATCAAATCGCTGCCGACCTGGAGGCGGCCCAGTCCGGGCGGATTGTGCTGGTGCCGATCCTGACGGGGTCGATCGTTTTCGTGGCCGACCTGATCCGGCGGCTGCCGTTGAAGCTGTCCCTGAGAATGGCGGCGGTCTCCAGCTACCCGGGTCAGGCCTTGGTGTCCAAGGGGGCGAGGCTCCGCGGCGAGATTCCGTCGGACCTCGGGGGCGCCCACGTGCTGCTGGTGGACGACATCCTCGACACCGGACGCACGCTGGCGCTCGTCAAAGCGATCATTGCCGAGAAGGAGCCGGCGAGCCTCCGCGTGTGCGTGCTTCTGCGTAAATCCGGCCGGCAGGAGTCCGATCTGGAGCCCGACTACGTCGGCTTCGAGATCCCGGACGAATTCGTGGTCGGCTACGGGCTGGATTTCGACGGGTATTACCGGAATCTGCCGGAGATCGGCGTGCTGAATCCGCCGGCGGAGCGCGGCCCATGACCGGGCCGCGGCTGGAGCCGCCGGAGTCGATCCGTCAGTTGCTGGGCGACGATGAGCGCGCTCTGCTGGTGTTCCGGGCGAGCCCGGTGATGATCGTGCTGGACTCGTGGATCCCGGCGCTGGTGTGCGCGCTGATCGTGCTGGCGGCGGTGTGGCTGGGGGGGTGGACAGGGCAGCCGGCGCTGGGAATGGTCGTCGCGGCAGGGGCGATCGTGGTGGGGGTGGTGCGCATTTTCTGGGCAGTTCTGGTCTGGATTGCGCGCCGGTATGCGCTCACGGACGAGCGGGCCCTGAGCGTGGGCGGCGTCTTCGGGCGTGTCACGCTGGAGGCGCCCCTGGACCGGATCCAGCACACGGTTGCGACGCAGAGCCCGGTGGAGCGCGTGCTGCGCCTGGGGACGCTGGGGTTCCTGACTGCCGCGGCGGGCGGGGCCGACCTGTACTGGGCCCACGTGGCGCGGCCGTACGAGAAGCTGCGGGCAGCGCGGCGCGCTATGCGCGAGGCGACGTGGCGCCCGCGGGAGTCGAGGCGAGGCCGCTGGCCGCTGGTCATCGGGCTGGCGGGGGGGATCGGCTCGGGGAAGAGCGCTGTGGCGAAGATGCTGGGCGAACTCGGGGCGGTGGTGTCGGATTCGGACGCCGAGGCGCGGGAGGCGCTGCAGCGGTCGGATGTGCGGGCGAAGCTGGTCGAACTGTGGGGGCCCGAGATCCTGGATGGCGAGGGGAACGTGGACCGGGCGATGGTGGCGGGGATCGTGTTCAGCTTGGCCGAGGCCCGGGAGAAGCTGGAGCAGATCGTGCACCCGATCGTGCGCCGGGCTCGTCTGCGGAAGCTGGTGCTGGCGCGCCGGGAGCAGGCGCCGGCGATGGTGATCGACGCGCCGCTGCTGTTCGAGGCGGGCGTGGATGAGGAGTGCGATTTCATCATCTTCGTGGAGGCGCCGCTGGAGGCCCGGATCCGGCGGGTGCGTGAGGGGCGGGGGTGGGATCCGGAGGAGCTTCACCGGCGGGAAGCGGCCCAGATGGATCTCAGGGAGAAGCGTCAGCGAGCCGATGAAGTGATTGTCAACGACACCGACGAGCAGAGTCTTCGGAACCGGGTGCAGTCGCTGTTCGCGGCCCGGATCGCGCCTGGGGCGCCTGTCAGATCGGGCCCGGGCGCGGGTGGCAGGAGGGCCGGCTCGGCGGTATGATGCTCTGTGCAAGCGGGCCCGCACGGCCCGAACAACCCTCCGGCTGATCGAAGCCGGAGCATGCAGCCCACGGTCATAGCGGATCGCAGACGCTTTTGGGGACCCGCCAGGGGGGACGGCTCGTGCGCCTCCCTCCAGCATCGGGCGCGCTCAATGGCGCCACCGGCCCCCGATCGTGTCATGACCACAGCGGCCCGGCTCCCGGGCAGCGAGGAACCCGAATCTCATGAGTAAGCAATCAAGCGTCGCAGAGGAAGCAGCGCAGGCCGAGACCTCAAGCAAGCGCCGTCGCCGGCGCGAGCCGGGCGAGGGCGGCGAGAGCGCCGGCGAGCAGCGCGAGGCGAAGCCGTCCGAGGGCCGCGCCGAACCGAAGGCGCAGCAGAGCCAGTCCTCCGGCCAGTCGGGACAGTCGGGACAATCCGGTCAGTCGTCGGGCCAGTCCGGCCAGTCGCAGCAGGGCCAGCAGTCGCAGTCGCAGCAGCGTCAGGGCGATCGGCCCGGCGAGGCCCGCAGGCGCAAGCGCAAGAAGCGCAAGGGCGGGGGCAGCGGCGGCGGCGGTGGGGGCGGGGGCAACTCGTCGGGCATCCCCGATCACGTGCTGCCGACCGACGAGGAGCTGGAGCGCGAGGCGGCCGAACTGGAGCGCGTCGCCGCCAAGGCCGACCGGCAGGCGCTGGCGGAGACGCTGAGCATCTCGCAGCTGCAGCGCATGGAGATGCCGGAGCTGCACAAGATCGCGACAAAGGACGGGCTGGACGACTTCCAGACGCTGTCCAAGCAGGAGCTGATCTTCAAGCTGCTCAAGGTGCGGGCCGCCTCCCAGGGGCTCCTGTTCGGCGAGGGCACGCTGGAGGTGATGAGCGACGGCTTCGGCTTCCTGCGCAGCCCGGAGCAGAGCTACCTGCCCGGGCCGGATGACATCTACGTCTCGCCCTCGCAGATCAGGCGGTTCGGGCTCAAGAAGGGCATGGAGGTCAAGGGGCTGATCCGCCCGCCGCGCGAGAGCGAGCGGTACTTCGCGCTGCTGCGCGTCGAGGAGGTCAACGGGCGCGACCCCACGAACATCGTCATG
>CAYMJK010000279.1:0-4134 GCA_964390535.1 uncultured Phycisphaeraceae bacterium
CGATGACCCCGCCCAGGCACAGCGCCCCGGTGTCGCCCATGAACACCTGCGCCGGATACGCGTTGAACCAGAGAAACCCGAGGCACGCCCCCAGCATCGCCCCCGCCAGCACGCTCAGCTCCCCGCTCTCGTTCACGTACGGGACCAGCAGCCGCTGGGCTGAGGCCTGCTCGCCGGAGACCAGCGTCAGGATCACCAGCCCGAGCGCAACCACGGCGCTCGTCCCGGTCGCCAGCCCATCCATGCCGTCGGTGATGTTCACCGCGTTGCTCATGCCGGCGATCATCAGCACCGCGATGGACACGAAGACCCAGCGCGATGCGTACCACAGGGCCTCGCTCACGGCGTAATCGGCCGCGGGGGCGTAGGTCCGCTGCCCGGGCAGGTTGATCACATGGGCCAGGTCCGCCCCGGCGCTGGCGTCCCCGTGCCGATACGCGAACAGCCCGATGAGCAGCCCGAGCCCGAGCTGGAAGATCAGCTTCTCCCACGCCTTCAGCCCTTGCCGGCTGCCGGCGCCGCGCTGGGCCGCGGTCAGCTTCAGCCAGTCGTCGAAGCCGCCGAGGACCGCCAGCCAGATGATCACCAGGATCGCTGCCTGCACGTAGAACGTCGTCACATCGGCGAGCAGCCCGACCGCCAGCAGCATCGCCCCGGCGATGAGCACGCCGCCCATCGTCGGCGTGTTCTTCTTGGAACTGGCGCCCGCGCGGAGGGCGTCGGCATCGGTCAGGCCGGTGTCGCCGACCTTCATGCGCACCAGTTGCGCGATCGCCCGCTTGCCGAAGAGCATCACGATGAAGAAGGCCAGCGCTGCGGCGGCCCCGGCCCGGAACTCGAGCTGGTAGAGCGGCTGCAAGGGGGCGATGACCCAGTCCGGGACTTCGCCGTGCAGCAGCTTCAGGATCCAGAAGAGCATGCCCGCGGCGCCTCAGCCTTCATCGGGTCTTCCGCGGCGCCCGCGGACGCCCCTGCCCCCGCCCCCGCGACGGGCCCCCACCGCTCCTCGACCGCCCGGGCGACGCGCTCCAGCGCCACGCCCCGCGACCCCTTGAGCAGCGCCACATCCCCCGGCTCCAGCCGGCCGGCGATGTGCCGGCAGGCCTCGTCGGTCGCGCTGTCACACTCCTCGATCGGCAGCGCGGGCCAGATCTCGCGAATCCGCTCGGCGATATGCCGGGCCTCGGGCCCCACCGTGATCACGGCGTCCGCCAGGCCGCGCCGGACGATCGCCTCGCCAATCTCCCGGTGCATCGCCGCCGAGCCCGGGCCGAGCTCGAGCATGTCGCCGAGCACCGCCACCCGCCGGCGGGCGCCGAGCCCGACCATCCCGAGCGTCTCCAAAGCCGCCAGCATCGACTCGGGGTTGGCGTTGTAGGCGTCGTTGATCAGGTCGATCCCGCCGACGCTGCTGCGCTCCATCCGCATCGGCGCCGGCTCGGTCTCCAGCAGGCCCGCCGCGATGACCTCCGGCGTGGCGCCCATGGTCCGCGTCACTGCGATGGCCGCGGCGGCGTTGAGCGCATTGTGTGCGCCCAGACCGGGCACGCGGTACTCGGTTCGATCATTGAACACGATCCGAACCGCGCCCGGCTCCTGGGCCACCTCGACGATCCGCAGCGTCGCCCCCGGCGCCCGCCCGAACGTCAGCACGAACCGCAGCCGCTTGAGGTGGGCCGCCAGTTCCGGGGCGTCCGCCGGCGCTACCGCGAGGCCATTCCCCGAGAGCTGCGACAGGAGCTGCGCCTTCTCGTCGGCCACCGCCTGACGGGAACCGAGCGCCGCCAGGTGGGCCCGCCCGATGCTCGTGATCACCGCGATGTCCGGCCGGATGATCGCCCCGAGCCGGTTCACCGAGCCGGGCGGCCCCCCGGCGCCGACCTCGCACAGCAGATACCGGTCGCCCGTGCGCGCCGAGAGGATCGTCAGCGGCACGCCGAGGGCGTTGTTGAACGACTTGACCGGCGCCGTGCCGCGCATCAGCTTCGACAGGATCGCGTGGATGTAGCGCACAGTGGTCGTCTTGCCGGCCGAGCCGGTCACCGCGATCACGCGGCAGCCCTCAAGCGCCTTGCGCCGCGCCACCGCCAGCCGCGACAGCGCGTCGGCAGCAGAATCCACCTGCAGCGTCGCCAGCCCCGGCGGGGGGACCACGTTCTTCTCGACGATCGCGAAGGACGCCCCGGCCGCGGCCGCCTGCTCCAGATAGTCGTGCCCATCGACCTTCTCACCAGGCATGGCGAAGAAGATGTCGCCGCGCTTCAGCGTGCGCGTGTCGATGGAGGCGCCCTTGATCGCCGGCGGCCGCTCCGGATCCGGGCGCGCAAGCCAGACGCCCCCCATGATTGCGCGCAGCTTGTCGGGGCTGGATGGAGGCATCAGGGAATCGCCGCCTTCGCCCGCGCCTGCGCGCGCATCTGCAGCGCCTCGCGGGCAACCTCACGATCGTCGAAATGCCGCTTCACCACGCCACCTTTCCCGTCCGGCAGAATCTGGTAATCCTCGTGCCCCTTCCCCGCGATCACGATCACATCCCCCGCCCGCGCAGCCGCGATCGCGTGCCCGATCGCCCGCTCGCGATCGACGATTGCGTCGAACTCGCGCCCGGCGAGGCCGCTGGCGACCTGCTCCACGATCGCCTTCGGGTCCTCCGTCCGCGGATTGTCGCTGGTCACCACCACCCGGTCGGCCAGCCGCCCGGCGACCGCCCCCATCCGCGGCCGCTTGCCCCGGTCGCGGTCCCCGCCGCAGCCGAAGACGATCGACAGGGCGCTCCCCCCCGGCTCGCCGCGACCAGTCGCGAGATCCGCCGCGGCGATAAGGGCTTTCTCCAGAGCGTCATCGGTATGGGCGTAATCGACGAGAACGGTGACATCGTCGCCCGGCCCGCTGACCGGCTCCAGCCGCCCGGGGGGCGCCGTGACATGGGCCAGGGCCTCCAGCAGCTGCTCCGGGCCGGCCTCCGGCGCCACCCGCCAGACGGCGCACAGCGCCTGCAGCGCATTCATCACGTTGTGCCGCCCCACCAGCGGCGCCTTCGCCTCGATGGCGCCCCACGGCCCCGCAAGCGTCGCCTCGAACCCCTCCCGCGTCAGGGCCCGAATCGTGCCAGTGACCTGCTCCGAGGTCAGCTCCCCGGCGCCACCGATGTCGGCCTTGCGACATCGCTGTTCCGACGGCGGCCCGCCTTCATCCCCGATCGAACACCACAGCACCCGCGCCGCGCACTCCCGGACCATCCGCTCCGACGCCGGATCATCCCCGTTGACGATCGCCAGCCCATCGGCGCCGAGGCCCGCAAAGAGCTTCGCCTTCGCCGCGGCATAGCTCTCGAGGTCCCCGTGATAGTCGAGGTGGTCCCCGCTCAGGTTCGTGAAGATGGCCGCGTCGAACGCCAGCCCCGCCGCCCGACCCTGCTCCAGCGCGTGACTGGAGACCTCCATCGCCGCCGCGGGCAGCCCGCTGTCCACCATGCACGCCAGCGTGCGGCTGATCTCGGTGGCCGGCGGGGTCGTGAGGCTCGCCGGCCCGATGCAGGCCCCGTCATCCACCTCGATCGTCCCCATGAGCCCGCAGCGGACGCCCAGCCGGCGCAGCATCGCCCGGATCAGCCATGTGACGGTCGTCTTGCCGTTGGTGCCGGTGACGCCGATGAGTTGCAGGCGGCTGGAGGGATTCCCGTAGAAGGTCTCGGCGATCGTCGCCGCCGCCCGCGGCAGGTCGTCGGCGAGCACCATCTGCGCCCCGGGCGCCGCCAGGCTCGGATCGTCGGTGAGCACCGCCACCGCCCCCGACCGCACGGCGTCCGCCACGAACGCCCGCCCGTCGACCGTGAGCCCTCGCCGGGCGATGAAGAGCGACCCCGGCAGGGCGGTGCGGCTGTCGTCGGTGATGTCGCAGACGCGAAGCCCGGCCCCCGCCGAGGCTACCTGCGCCCCCGTCCCGGCAATCAACTCGCCCAGCCGCATCCCATGGCTCCCGACCCGCCGGCGCCGGCGGACGGGCATGGTAGAAGGCCGAGCGGGGGCGCCCTGTCGGTGGGCGTCGCTGCCTTCTTTGCCATTCGCTCATTTGCGATTTGCCATTTGCCTACGGCCCCACCAGCATCGCGTCCCCATAGCTGTAAAACCGGTA
>CAYMJK010000280.1:0-8522 GCA_964390535.1 uncultured Phycisphaeraceae bacterium
AAGCAGTTGCTCACCCGCCTGCGCAAGGGCGGATGAAAGGCCCGATGGAAGGCCCCATGAAAGGCCTGATGAATGGGCGATGCCCGCCCCCTCACCGTCATCATCCCCGCCCGCATGGGTTCGCAGCGATTCCCCGGCAAGGTCCTCGCCGACCAGACCGGCTGGCCCCTCATCCGCCACGTCTGGGACCGCGCCCGCCAGTCCCGCCGCGCAGCCCGCATCGTCATCGCGACCGATGATCAACGCATCGCGGATGCCGCCGCCGCCTTCGGCGCCGAGGCCCTCCTTACCTCCCCGCACCACGCCAACGGCACGATGCGCATCGAGGAGGCCGCCCGCCTCCTCGCCCTCGCCGATGACGAGATCGTCGTCAACGTGCAGGGCGACGAGCCCGAACTCGAGCCCGAACTCATCGATCTCGCCGCGGGCGCGATGGAAACCACCGGCGCCCCCATGGCCACCGTGGCATCGCCCTTCCGGGCGATGTCTCACGCGGCTCGCGCCGATCTCCCCGCCGAAGATCCCGCCGACGCCAACATCGTGAAGGTCGTCACCACCATCCCGCGCGATGGCGTCGCCCTCGCCCTCTACTTCTCCCGCGCCCGCATCCCCCACCCGCGCGCCGAGGCCCCCCCGCCGCACAAGCACATCGGCCTCTACGCATATCGGGCCTCTTTCCTGCGCGAATACGTGAACCTGCCCCCGACCCCGCTCGAGCAGGCCGAAATGCTCGAACAGCTCCGCGTGCTGGAGCACGGCCGCCAGATCGCCGTCGCCCTCCGCCGCGTCGAGACGACAGGAATCGACACCCCAGAGCAGTACCACGCCTTCGTCGCCCGCTGGCGCCAGCAGAGCTCAAAGCGCAAAGCTCAAAGCGCAAAGCCCGAGCAGAGCCGCTGATAACACTCTGAGCCTCGCCTCCGCAGCCTCCGGATTTGAGCTTTGAGCCTTTCGCTTTGAGCTTTCTCCCGCCCGCCTTTCCCCCGCCCCATCTCGTGATTACACTATCTGATGCCCCATCAGATCGAGGAGGCCGACCACGAGATCTGGGCCGACCCCCGCCGGCCGGAGATCGTGACGACCCACTCGCGCCCCCGATCCCGCCCGGCAAGCCCCACCCCCGCGACCCCCGCCAGCGCCCCCGCTGGCCAGGCGCCCGCGATTGGCCGCGCCGAACTCCTCGCCGACGCCGGCGCCCAGAGCGCCGAAACCGAGTTCTACAGCCCCATCCCCCCCGGCTACCAGCGCGGCCGCCACAAGTACGTCATCGTGCTCGGCACCGTCATGAGCGGCCTCGGCAAGGGCATCTTCGCCTCCAGCGTCGCCAAGCTCCTCAAGGAGAAGGGCCTCGTCATCGCCCCGATCAAGCTCGAGGGCTACCTCAACATCGACTCGGGCACCCTCAACCCCTACCGCCACGGCGAGGTCTTCGTCCTCGATGATGGCGCCGAGTGCGACATGGATCTGGGCACCTACGAGCGCATGCTCGACCAGAACCTCACCCGCCGCAACTTCACCACCAGCGGCCAGATCTTCAGCGAGGTCCTCGAACGAGAGCGCCTCGGCAAGTATCTCGGCCGCGATGTCCAGATGATCCCTCACGTCACCGGCGAGGTGAAGCGCAAACTCCGCGAGCTCGCCGTCGAGGGCGATGGCGACCGCCCCGCCGACGTCGTCTTCGTCGAGGTCGGCGGCACCGTCGGCGACTACGAGAACGGCTTCTACATCGAGGCCCTGCGCGAGCTTGCCTTCGAAGAGGGCCCCGGATCGTGCTGCTTCGTCGCCCTCACCTACGTCATCGAGCCCAAGGCTCTCGGCGAGCAGAAGAGCAAGGCCGCCCAGCTCGGCATCAAGCGCCTCATGGAGGCCGGCATCCAGCCGCACATCATCGCCTGCCGCGCCACCAACCCCGTCCGCGAGAACGCCCGCCAGAAGATCGCCATGTTCAGCAACGTGGTCATGCGCCGCGTCTTCTCCATGCACGATCGCGAGAGCGTCTACCTCATCCCCGAGGAGCTCCGCCAGGCCGGCATGGATCGCGAGGTCCTCAGCGTCCTCGACCTCCACGGCCGCGTCGATGTCGCCCAGGAGGATCGCGCCCGCGAGCGCTGGAACGGCTTCATCGGCAAGCTCACCGGACGCCGGGCCCACGCCATCACCCTCGGCATCACCGGCAAGTACGCCGAACTCCGCGACGCCTACGCCTCCATCGACAAGGCCATCGAGCACTGCGCTGTCCAGCTCGGCGCCACCATCGACCTCCGCTGGATCGACACCACCGACATCACCCAGCAGACCGGCGCCGGCCGCCTCCACGATGTCGATGCCGTCATCGTCCCCGGCGGGTTCGGCCGCCGCGGCGTCGAAGGCAAGATCGCCTGCGTCCGCCACTGCCGCGAGCAGCTCGTCCCCTATCTCGGCATCTGCCTCGGCTTCCAGGTCGCCGTCATCGAGTACGCCCGCAACGTCCTCGGCATACCCGATGCCACCAGCACCGAGTTCAATCCGGATGCCGTCCGCCCCGTCATCAGCGAACTCCCCGAGCAGAAGAAGATCGAGGGCCTCGGCGGCACCATGCGCCTCGGCGCCCAGGATGTCGAGATCCGCCCGGGCTCCCTCGCCAGCTTCCTCTACGGCCGCCAGACCACGATCCGCGAGCGCTTCCGCCACCGCTGGGAGGTCGAACCCGAGTTCGTCGAGCCGCTCGAGGCCGCCGGCCTGATCTTCTCCGGCCGCCATCCCACCCAGCCCATCATGCAGGTGCTCGAACTCGCCCAGCCCGGCCCCCAGCCCGGACCCGACGAGCACGATGCCGCCCAGCGCCGCCACCACCCCTACTTCATCGGCGCCCAGTTCCATCCCGAGCTGACCAGCCGCCCGCTGCGCCCGAATCCGCTGTTCATGGGCCTCATCGCCGCCGCCATCCGCCGCAAGACCGGACAGAGCGCCGGCGATGTCGTCGATCGCTGGGTCCGCGACCCGGCCAATGACTTCCAGCCCGCCTGACGCGATGCCAGGCGAGGCGCCCGCCAACCCGGCCGCAGCGATCAAGGCCGATCCCGCCGCCCGCGAGATCGTCCGCGCCTGGCGCAACCTCACCACCGGCGCCCGCACCCTCGTCGCCGTCAGCGCCGGCGCCGACTCCAGCGCCCTCGCCCTCGCGCTGCGCTCCGCCACCAGCGATCTTGTCATCGCCCACATCGTCCACGACATGCGCACGGGGCCCGAGGCCCTCGCCGATCGGGATGCGACTCACGCCCTCGCCGACCGCCTCGGCCTGCCCTTCGTCGAAGGCGCGATCGCCACCCGCGACGATCCCGGCAACGATGAGGACAACGCCCGCCGCGCCCGCTACCGCGCCCTCGCCGACCTCGCCGCCGCCGCCGACTGCCGCTACATCGCCACCGGCCATCACGCCGACGACGCCCTCGAGACCACGCTCATGTGCCTCCTTCGCGGCGCCTCCCTCCGCGGCCTCGCCGGCATCCCCGCCTGCCGGCGCGTCGCCGGGACCGAGGCCCTCCTCGTCCGCCCCATGCTCGGCGTCGCCCACGACGACTGCCGCCGCCTCTGCGCCGAATCCGGCTGGGCCTGGCGCGAGGATCGCACGAACACCGACACCCGCCGCCTCCGCGCTGCCCTCCGCCACGCAGTCATCCCCCTCCTCGTTGCGCTCCGCCCCGGCGCCGCCCAGCGCGTCGCCCGCGCAAGCCAGGTCCTCCACGATGCCGCCGCCCTCGTCGAGGATGCCGCGGCAGAGATCTGGGCCGCCGCCGGGACTGAAACCGGCCCGGAGACCGAGACCGCCCCCGAGACGAGCCACGACTCGGCCGGCGCCACCGCCGACACCGCCGACTCCCCCGACGCCCCCACAATCACCCGCGCCTGGTGGTCCCGCGCCGACCTCAGGACCCGCCGCGCTGTCGTCCTCGGCGAACTCCTCCGCCACGCCACCCGACGCATGTCCGGCGCCGAGGGCATCGATCGCCTCGGCGCCCGCGAACTCGACACCGTCGCCCGCGCCATCCGCGACTCCTCCACCGAGCCCCGCCGCTACGAGTGGGCCCGCCTCATTGTGCTCGTGGATGCGCATACCGTCTCCATCGTGCGAAAGGAAACCGATGCCCAGTGACTACACCGGGCGCACCGTCGCCCTCGTCGGCCACTGCGGCCCCGATGTCTTCGCGCTCCGCAGCGCCCTTCGCGGCGCGCTCCCCGGCGCGGAGGTCATCACCGTCGGCGACGACAACACCCTCGCCGGCGCCGAGGCCGACCTCCTGCTCATCAACCGCGTCCTTGATGGCCGCTTCAGCGTCGATTCCGGCCTCGACATGATCGCCGCCCGCGCTGGCGCCGGCGCCCCGGTCATGCTCATCAGCAACTTCGAGGATGCCCAGGAAGCCGCCGTCCGCGCCGGCGCCCTCCCCGGCTTCGGCAAGAACGAGCTGTATTCCGACGCGATGCGCGATCGCCTGCGCGCCGCCATTTCTCCCAGCGAGTAACCCGCGCAATGACCGACGCCATCACCCCCGCCGAGTACGCCCGCCGCCGCCGCGCTGTGGCCACCCGCCTCAAAGGCGCAGCCGCCGTCATCTTCGCCGGCGAACATTCCCCGCCCCTGCTCGGCAAGTGGCGGACCGACCGCAGCTTCTACTACCTCACCGGCATCGCCGACGAGCCCGGCGCCGCCCTCCTGCTCGACCCGAAGGCCGACGACCCCCGCCGGCGCGAGATCCTCTTCCTCCGCCCGCTCAACCCGGAACTCGAAGCCTGGGACGGCTACCGCGCTGCCATCTCACCCCAGCTCAAGGCGCAGTACGGCTTCGACACCATCATGCGCACCCTCGCCCTGCCGCGGACCCTCACCCAGGTCGCGCGCCAGCGCGGCAGGCTCGCCTGCCTCCATCCCTTCAGCATCTACCCCGCCCCCATCTCGCCCGATCTCGCCGTCTTCCGCCAGGTTGCCGAGCGCGTCGTCGGCGTGAGCGTCGAGGACCACACCGGCATCCTCCCCGCCCTGCGCGCCATCAAGTCCCCCGCAGAGCGCAAGCTCATGCAGGCCGCCGGCGAAGCCACCCGCCGCGGCCTCGAGGCCGCCATGCGCGCCATTCGCCCTGGCGCCCACGAGTCCGAGGTGCAGCACGCCATCGAGGCCGGCTTCCGCGAGGCCGGCGCCACCGGCCCCTCCTTCAACACCATCGTCGGCGCCGGGGAAAACGGCGCCATCCTCCACTACATGGCCAACGACGGCGTCTGCGAGGATGGCCAGACCGTCCTCATCGACTGCGGCGCCCTCTACGACAGCTACGCCGCCGATGTCACCCGCGTCTTCCCCGTCAGCGGCCGCTTCACGAAGGAGCAGGCCCACCAGTACAACGTCGTCTTGCGTGCCCAGGAGGCGGCCATCGCCGCCATCAAGCCCGGCGCCCTCATCGGCGACATTGATGCCGCCGCCCGCGCCATCATCGACAAGGCCGGCTTCGGCGACAGCTACATCCACGGCATCGGCCACCAGCTCGGCCTCGAAGTCCACGATGTCACGCCCGATGGCCCCCTGCAGGAGGGCATGATCATCACCATAGAGCCCGGCGCCTACTCCCGCGACACCGGCATCGGCGTGCGCATCGAAGACGACATCCTCGTCACGAAGACCGGCTCGCGCAACCTCACCAGCGCCATCCCAAAGACCATCAAAGACATCGAATCCGCCATGGCCGCCGCCCGCAAGTCCGCAAGTTGACGAAGCCAGCGAGAAGGGACGCTGCGGAGCGCGGGCACGCGCCCTTTCCGGATTTGAGCTTTGTGCTTTGAGCTTTGTGCTTTTGCGGCGGAGCCGCCCTACTCCGGCTTCTCCAGCCCCATCCGCTTCAGAACCGCCCCCAGGTCCCGCGGCCACCGTGTGCGCACATCCACCGCCGCGCCCGTCAACGGATGCTCGAACGTCAGCCGGTGCGCGTGCAGCGCCAGCCGCGACGAGGCGCTCTGCGCTGCCGCAGGGGCGTAGATCGCGTCCCCGAGAATCCCGCACCCGATCGACGCCAGATGCGCCCGGATCTGGTGCAGCCGCCCCGTCACCGGCCGGCACTCCAGCACCGCCGCGCTGTCCGAGGCCCCGAGCGTGCGGTACGCCGTCACCGCCGGCTTCCCCGCCGGCGACAGCTTCGCCGTCTTCATCTTTCCCGTCACCTCCGCGATCGGACGGTTGATCACGCCCTCCGGCTTGTTCGGCGCCCGGCGCGTGATCGCCCAGTAGTACTTCCCCACCGCGCGCCCCTGGAACTGCGCCCGCAACCCGTCATACGCGTCGGCCCGCAGCGCCACGAGCAGCAGCCCGCTCGCCTCCCGATCCAGCCGGTGCAGCAGCCCGTAGTCCCGCCCCGCCCCCAGATTCTGAAGCTGCGCCCCGTGCCGCGCAAACAGCGCGTTCAGCAGCGTGTCCGTCAGATGCCCCTTCCCCGGCTGCGTCGCCCGCCGCGCCGGCTTCTCAACCACCAGCACCGCCTCATCCTCATAGGCGACGCCGTACGTCAGACGCTCGTTGGGTTCGACAGAGAGTTTCATGGGGGTGGAGAATGATGAATGATAAACGATGAATGATGAGTAGGAATGGCTATCAACGGTAGCTCACGATCGGCGCCGCTCGATCGCCGCCCAACCGGCTCGCAGCCCCCAACTCCGACCCATCATTCATCGTTCATCACTCATCATTCCACCACACGCTTCGCCATCCAGATACCACCGCAACTCCCCCCCCAGCGGCGCCAGCCCCAGTGGCGTCTCCTCCGGCAGCAGACGCTCGATCTGCTCCTGCGCCTCCCGCCCGCGGCAGACCACCCCCACGAACCGGGCCCCGTTGATCATCCGCCGTGTCAAGCCCACCCACGAGTGCCCGTTCGCGCCGCCCCGCGCAACCAGCCGATTCGCCGCGGCAGGCGGATCCGCCCGGCTCACTTCCTCATCCAGCGCCAGCAGCGCGTAATCCAGTCGGTCGTGCCCCGGCTCGCGCCATTCCAGCGCCTCCTGCAGAGCACGCTCGTACCGCTCCGCGGCATCGGGCAGGTGCGGGCGGATCGGGTGCGCCTGGCTCGTCGGCATCCCCGTGTGGTCCGCCAGCGTCGGCCCGATCATCCCCCACGCCGTCTGCTCCTCCTCACCGGGCACATCCCGCACCACCCACAGATGCGTCCGCCGCCACGGCAGCGGCCGGAACGCCGGGTCGATCATCAGCCGCTGATACACGACCTCCAGATCCGCCCCACCGGCCAGCGCCAGATGAAAGTTGCCGAACGCCCGCACGCACGCGTACGCGTGCACCAGAATGTCCGCCGCGATCGCATGCACGAGGTCATCGAAATCCTCCCGCACGATGACCGAGCCGGGCAGCGGGGGCGGCGTAGGCCCCGGAGCGATGTCGTAGATCTCCGACACGGCCCTGAGTGTATCGTGAGGCCCGGAACTGCGGAAGCGCCGGCCCCCGAGAACACCCAGAGAACGCCCCTGTGCCCCCTCCCGATCCCATACCGCCCGATATTGCCCGCCTGCTGGACGCCTGCGCCAACCGCGCCCGCGAAGCCGCCCGCACGCTCGAGGATGTCGCCCGCTTCGTCCTCGCCGACGCCGATCTCACCGCCCGCCTCAAGCAGATCCGCCACAACCTCACCGCCGCCCTGGCGCCCCTCGACCGCGGCCGCCTTCTCGCCGCTCGCCTCGCCGCCGACGATGTCGGAACCCGCCTCGCGACCCCCGCCGAAGGCGATCGCGCCGGCCTGCCCGCCATCGTCGATGCCGCCGGCTCACGCCTCGGCGAGGCCCTCCGTTCCATCGAGGAGGCCCTGAAGGTCGCCAGCCCCGCCGCGGCAGGCGCGGTCGAGCAACTCCGATACCAGGCCTACGACGCCGCCCGTGATGTGCGCATGGCCCTCGGCGCCGGCCGCGCCCGCCAGTGGCGCCTGTGCGCGCTCATCACCGAATCCGCCTGCCGCCGACCGTGGGAGGAAGTCGCCCGCCTCGCCATCGAGGGCGGCGCCGACTGCCTCCAGCTCCGCGAGAAGGACCTCCCCGACCGCGAACTCCTCCGCCGCGCCCGCCGCCTCGTCGAAATCGCGCGCGCTACGACATCCGCCCCACCGGCGCCACCACCCTCTCCCCCATCTGTGTCCCCATCTGTGCCATCTGTGGTTCCTTCCCCTCCCCCCGCGGCACAGGTCATCATCAACGACCGCAGCGACATCGCCCTACTCGCCGGCGCCGATGGCGTCCATCTCGGCCAGGATGACCTCAGCGTCGCTGATGCCCGCCGCATCGCCGGCTTCGATCTGCTCATCGGCGTGAGTTGCTCCACCCTCGCCCACGCCCGCGAGGCCGCCCGCGCCGGCGCCGACACCCTCGGCCTCGGCCCGATGTTCCCCTCCGGCACCAAGCCGAAGGCGCAGCTCGCCGGCGCGGCCCTCATCGAAGCCGCCTGCGCCGACCCCGCCAGCGCCCGCCTCCCCCACCTCGCCATCAGCGGCATCCACGCAGGC
>CAYMJK010000281.1:0-3649 GCA_964390535.1 uncultured Phycisphaeraceae bacterium
GCCGCTCCACCAGCCGCGCCGCCAGATAGATCGCCGCCATCCCCAGCCCCGTGTTCAGCGCCGCCCCGTACAGCGTCAGCCCCACCCGGGCTGCTCTCGCCCCCCGGGGCCAGATGAGCGCCTCGGTCACCGCCACCAGCAGCAGCAGGACCGCCGCGATCAGCCAGACCTGGTCCCCCGTCTTCCCCGGCCGAACCAGCGGCGCCCGCCCCCGCGCAGCGGCAGCCGGGGCCGTCGGCTCGCCTGGCTTCTCGGCCGGAGGCTTCGGCGTCTTCGGTCCCCCGGCCCCGGCGATGATCGCCGCTTCCAGTTCCGGATCCGTCGAGAAGTCGGCGTCCTCGTCGAACTCCTCGAGAAACCCCGGCTTGTCGATCCGCCCGCGCGGCCGCTCCTCCGCGCCCGCGGCCTCATCACCACCCGGGTCGACTCCGTACGGCAGCGGGTCTTTGGGCTCGTCCATCCCCATACCCTACCGCCCCGCAACGATCCGCGGCGACCCGTCCCCCCGAATGCACCCGTCACCCCCGCCACCCCCGGAGGCGCCTATGACCTTCGATCCCGACGCTCCCGCTACCGGCGACGGCGTCTTCGGCCTCCCGGACAGCCGCGATGACGCCCGCATCTGGCTCCTCGGCGTCCCCTTCGACGCAACCACCTCCTACCGCCCGGGGACCGCCGCGGCGCCCCAGGCCATCCGGGCCGCCTCCGCCCAGGTCGACCTCCGCGATCACCGCTTCGGGCGCATCTATGAAGCCGGCATCTGGATGGCCGCCCACGACGAGCGCACCGAAGCCCTCTCGCGCGACGCCCGCGCTCTCGCCGAGCCAATCATCGAGGCCGGGGGCGCCGGGCCGGAGGATGCCGACGCCCTCGCCCGGATCGAAGCGGCCGGCGAGCAGGTCCGCGGAGTGGTCCGCCGCTTCGTGGGCGAGGCCCTGCGCGACGGGCGCATCCCGGGCGTCGTCGGCGGCGAGCACAGCGTCTCTCTCGGCGCGATCGAGGCCTGCGCTGCCGGCGGACCCATCGGCATCCTCCAGATCGACGCACACATGGACCTGCGCCGAGCCTACGAGGGCTTCCGCCACTCGCACGCCTCGATCATGTACAACGCCCTGGAGCTGGCGCCGAACATAGAGCGCATCGTCCAGGTCGGCATCCGCGATTACAGCGATGGCGAACTCGCCCATGCCGAAGCGAGCGGCCGCGTGACCACGTTCTTCGATGATGACCTGTTCGATCGCATGGCCCGCGGCGAGCCGTGGGCCGACCTGTGCGCCGAGATCGTCGCCGCCCTGCCGCAGCGCATCTACATCTCGCTGGACATCGACGGCCTCGACCCCGCGCTGGCCCCCAACACCGGCACCCCGGTCCCCGGCGGCCTGAGCTTCCGTGAAGTCTCCGCGCTGCTTGCCGCGGTCGCGGCCCAGCGCACGATCGTCGGATTCGATCTGGTCGAAGTCTGCCCCGGTGTCGGCGGCCCCCCCCACGACGGAGCCCCCGAGTGGGATGCCAACGTCGGCGCCCGCATCCTCTACCGGCTCTGCGGCGCCGCGATCTCATGCCGCTGACCTGCTCGGAGGTCCGTGCATGCGGAACTCAATCCCGGCGAACGGGCGGGCGTCTTACGCCGCAGCCCCTGCCGGCGCCTTCTCCGGAACCGCCCGCGTCGCCTCGGCCGCTGTCTTCGCCAGCTCGTCGAACACCTGCGGCTCCTGGATCGCGATCTGGCTGAGCATCTTGCGGTTCAGCACGATCCCGGCGTTGCGCAGCCCGCTCATGAACGCGCTGTATCGCGTCCCGCGCATGCGGCACGCCGCGGTGATGCGCGTGATCCACAGGCTCCGCAGGTCGCGCTTGCGACGCCGGCGGTGGGCGTAGGCGAACGCCCCGGCGCGGATGACGGCGTCGCGAGCGAGATACTTGTGGTTGCCCCGCCCGCCGTAATACCCGCGGGCGTCACGGAGGATCTTGTTGCGGGCCTTGGTGCGGGCAGCGCCCTTGCGAACTCTTGGCATCGGATCGACTCCTGTCCGAACGGAGCGGCGCCCGGTGCGGGCGGCCGGCTTGGTTCCCGGCGGACGTTGGCGCCGGCCTCAAGGCCGGCGCGGGGATTCATCGGGGAAACTGTTTACTCGGCTTCCTTCTTCGCCTCGCGCATCGCGCGCCGCTGCTCCGGCGACGGGCTCCGGCGCACCGCCGACTTCGGGGCGTTGCGCCCGCGCAGCCGGCGGAACAGGAGCTTCTCCAGACGCTTGGCGTCCGGGCTGGCCATGTACGGATCGCTGCGGAGGTGGCGCAGCCGCTTGCCCGTCTTCGAAGACCGCAAGTGCTTGAAGTTCGCCGTCTTGTGACGGACCTTCCCCGTCTTGGAGATCCGGACCCGCTTCAGGGTCCCCTTGTGAGGCTTCGTCTTCGGCATGCGCGGCTCCTGAACCCGGTCGCGGCGGCCGGCCGGGCCACAACCTTAGACGCCCAGACCCCCGTCAGCAAGCCTGACTGGCCTCCTGACTCCTGACCCCTGGCTCCCGGGCCCCCGCCCTACGGCACGAGCATCGCGTCCGACGCCGACCCAGGCTTCTCCAGCCCGTGCAGCAGCGACTCCCCGCTCCGGAGGTTGTCGATCACCCGCTCCACCAACTCGGGCAGCCAGATGTTGTCCCCATCGGGCAGCACCGGGCTCGTGAGCCAGTCCGCGCTCCCGTCGCTCATGAGGGCCCGCTGCCCCGACTGACCGTGGTTCAGCGAATTCGCCTCCGCCGGCGCCACCTGCCCCCGCCGGTTCAGCACCGTGATCGGCGACCGGTCCGCCAGCACCACCGACCGCGCGGGCGCCTTCCACGACTGCCCGGAGATGGTGTCCACGTGCTGATAGCTGAACGAGACCTCGTCGAACTCAGCCCAGTCCCGCTCCCCGGGACGAGCGCCCGCCGTCCGCGCCTCCGGGTTGCCGGGGCAGGCCATGTCCTCGACCGTCACGTGCCCCGTCGGCGCCAGCAGGAACAGGTTCGCAGAGTTCGACCGGCCCTCATGCCCCACATCCCACCAGATCCCCTGGTCCACCGACCCGGCCGCCACCGGCAGGGCGTCGGCGGCATCCATCGCGTAGCTGCCGAACGCGGCCGCCATCGACCCGACCCGCCCGAAGCACAGCGCCCGCTGCTGGCTCTCGCGTAGCGCCGTCACCAGCGGCCAGACCACCGCGGCCCCGATCAGCAGCATCGCTGCCACCGACATGATGTCCGCCAGCCGCAGCGTCGCAAACGAGATCCGCCGCGTCTCGATGTCCAGCCGGCCCTCCTCGGCGTCGATCTCCCGCTGCACCGCCGCGAGCGTGCGCTCCACAAGGCTCTCATCCAGCGCCTCGACCACGGCGTCCACGCCGCCGCCCACGGCGCCGGCGCACACCAGATCCGCGAGCGCCCGGTGCCGCGCGGCCCGCTCGCGCAGCGCGCCCGGAACCCGCCCCGGCTCGAACCCGTGCATCACCAGCGATTCCAGGGCCGCATCGTCGGCCGGCGTCAGTTCGGCGTGCTCGGCGAACTGCTCATCGGCGCTGCGCGCGATACGCGCCATGATCACATCCGTCAGCGCCGGGTCGATCGAAACCGGCGCAACATCCAGCCCCCGCAGAAGCGACGCGACCCGCTCG
>CAYMJK010000282.1:0-7768 GCA_964390535.1 uncultured Phycisphaeraceae bacterium
GGGGTGGGGGCTGCCGGCCCCGTTTGGCCGGCGATCAGCGCCGGGGCCGTGGTGGGCGCCCGGCTGGGGTTGATCCGGTCCTCAGTTGTCCCCGCCGCGGGGGCGGGGGGCGTATTGAAGGGCGCGGGGGGGGCGGGATCACTGCGGGGGGAAAGCGAAAAGCGAAAAACGAAAGGCTCAAATCCGGAAGGGCGGGCGGCTGGTGGGCGCTTGCGGGCGGGGCTATGGCCCGGGAGGGCTGTCGAGGGCGGGGTTCGGGCTTGGGCGCGTGTGGGACAGGCGCGCGCCGGGGCGCGCGGAGCTTGCGCTCCTGCGTTCCCTTGAGGGGCTCAGAAGCGCTGGAGCCATTCGGGGTCGGGGAGGAAGCTGTAGTCGGGGGTGCGGTTGATGTCTTCGATGGGGCCGTCGCGCATGCGCTGGCCGATGGAGACGTGGTAGTCGGCGAAGAGCAGGTTCGCGCGGACCTCGCTGGTCCCGTGCCAGAACATGCCGCGGTCGGAGTCGTCGTCGAAGTTGTACGCGGGGTGGGTGCTGAGCACGATGGTTTCGGTGGTGTCGAAGATGGGGGGCATGCGCCCGCCGGCGGCGGGGACGAGCGTCGGGTAGTCGTCGCCCATGGGGTTGGTGTCGAGGGCGTGATCGTTGAGCGTGTAGCTGGAGCCGACCAGGTCGTACATGGAATCGACGCGGTCGAAGCCGGGGATCGGCACGCCGGTGTTCAGGGCGCCGACATCGATGGGGGATTCGAAGACTTCCAGTTCGACATCTTCCTCGTCATCGAGCGGGAGTGTGTCGTAGACGTAGGAGTTCAGGGGGCGGCGGGCGGCGCCGATCTCGTTGATGCCGAAGAAGGGAAGGTCTCCCTTCTTGCCGCCGAAGAGGGCGCCGATGGGGAACGTGCCGAAGCCGGTGTCGACGAGCACCTGGGGGAGGTTGTCCTCGTAATCGGTGGTGTACATCGCGGTGGCGAGGCCGAGCTGCTGGAGGCGGCTCCCGCAGACGATCTCGCGGGCCGTCTGGCGGGCGCCGCCGAGGGCGGGGAGCATGATGCTCATGAGCGTCGCGATGATCGCGATGACCACCAGCAACTCGATGAGTGTGAAGGCGGGGGTGGGGGAGGCGGGGGAGGTGTGGGCTCGTGGCCGCATCGGGTGACTGTACGAGGCGCCGGGTGGGGTGGGTTCAGACTGTGACGGCGCCGCGGATCTGGCGGCGGAGGCGGGGGCCTGACGTGGTGGCTGCGCGGGTGATTCTCGGCCTCGCGGCCTTAAGCGGGGTTCCCGGACGGCCGATGGCGCTGGCGAGGTCCGCATACAGGAGGCCCGCCATGAGCCAGATGCCCGCGCCGATGACTGCTTTCGACGATGATTCCGCCGCGAATCCCCCGCGGAGCGAGGGGGTATCCGTGGATGCGATCCGCGCGAGCCTTGATCGTGAGGTTGCCGGGGCGGTGGCGCCGCTGGGGGAGGCCTTGCGGCTGAGCCGGGATGCCGCGGGGGCGATGCGGGCGGAGCTGGAGCGGCTGGAGGGTCGTTTCCGCGAGATCAAGGCCGAGGCGGCGGATCTCGGGCCTGCAGCGGCGGGCGAGCTTGCGGGCGGGCGGATCGCCTGCTCGGAGGACGTTGCCCGGCGTCTGGAGTCGCTGTGTGGTAAGGCGGACGGGGCTCAGCAGCGGCTGCTGGAGGCGGTCGAGGCGGCGGGGGAAGTCGTGGGGGTCATGGGGGGGGCGCCGGAGCGGGTGGAGGATCTGGAGGCTCGCGGGGGGCGGCTGATGCGGGCGTGCGAGGAGGTGGAGTCGCGTCAGCGGGACCTTGCGGCGGAGGCGGACCGACGCCGGGCGGAGATCGAGCGGATCGCGGAGATGCCGCTGGCGCGGATCGAGGCGGCGGCGGACGCCGCGGCTGCGCGGCTGGAGGCGCTGATCGACCGGGCATCGGAGGCGGCAGCGCGGGCGCAGGCGGTGTCTATGGAGCAGGAGGCGCTGGAGTCGTCGCTGCAGGAGGCGACGGAGCGACTGGCGCCATGGGCGCCTGTGGTTGCAGGGGAGGCGCCGGGGCCGGTGGCGGATCTGCTGGGGCTGGTGCGGTCGGAACTGCACCAGGAGGTGGCGTCGCTGGGGGATGGACTGACGAAGCTGGCGGAGGCGATCGTGGAACTGGCGCAGGCTCGGCCGGCGCGCCGCGTGCGGCCCGCGCGGTCGGCGTCGCCGAAGCGGGCGCCGGCGCAGCAGATCGAGGGCAAGCCGCGGCGGGCGAGCGCAACAGCGCGGGCGGCAACGAGCATGAAGGCGGTGGCTCGCGGGGGCGGGGCGGGGACGAAGTCCTCGCGCCGGACGACGAGCCGTGGGAAGGCGGCGGCGCGGGGGGCGAAGGCAAAGGCCAAGGCGGGGGCGGGGGCGAAGCGTGGCGGGTCGCGGGGTAAGGGGGCGCGGAAGACTGCGGCGGGGCGTCGGCGGTGAGATGGACGAGGCGCCACTCGTGGCACTGACGGCGGCCGTCAGTGCGCCAGTCGTTCGGCCCCCCCTGAGAAGCCACTGACGGCGGCCGTCAGTGGCACGGTGGGCGCTACAGTCGGCGCGATGAGCGCCATGCAACCGAACGGGCTGATCGCGGCGGGGCTGGTGGCGGTGGGGGGCGCTGCGGGCGCGCTGGCGCGCTATGGCGTGTCGCTGTGGCTGACGCGGCCGGGTGTGCAGTTTCCTTACGCCATTCTGGTGTGCAACGTCGCCGGATGTCTGTGCATGGGCGCGCTCATGTGGTGGGTGATGCAGAAGCCGGGGCTGGCGCCGGGGCTGCGGCTGCTGCTGGTGGTCGGGCTGCTGGGGTCGCTGACGACGTTCTCGACGTTCGGGTATGACACGGTGGAGCTGGCGCGGGAGGGGCGGGCGGCCCAGGCGGCGCTGAACGTGGTGGCGAACGTTGCGCTCGGGCTGGGCGGCGTGGCGCTGGGCGCGTGGGGGGCCGGGATGGTGGCGCAGGCGTGGCGATCGGGGTAGAACGGTGGCGCTGCCCGCGCGGCGTGGCTTCACGGATCCCGAACACCGCGTCGGCAGGTGGCTATGCCCGTGGGCGGCACTGACGCAATGCGAACATGGCAGAATCGGCGCGCAGAGCCGCCGCGGCCCCGGTATGCTGGTGGCCTCGGAGGGGGTGTGCTGCGGGTTCACCACTGAGGAGATGAGAGATGCCTGGACGAATGACGACTCGACGCGTGATGATGGGCGCCGGCGCGGTCGCGCTGAGCATGGTGTTCGCCTCTGCCGCCTCGGCCCAGTGCCGCGCGGATGTCGATGGAAGCGGGGCGCTTGATTTCTTTGACTTCCTCGAGTTCCAGAACCTGTTCGCGGCGGGAGATCCGCGGGCGGACTTCACCGGGGACGGGACGCTGGACTTCGCGGACTTCCTCGCGTTTCAGGACGAGTTCGCGGCGGGGTGTTCGACGGCAACGGAGCTTGCGGGGGCGGCGCTGCCGGAGTATCCGCACTTCACGTTCGTGCGCGCGTTCAACGCGGGCGACACGGTGACGATGGCGATCGATCCGGCGCGGTTCCCGGCGGTGGCGGGGCGGACGGCGGACATCTACATCGTCGCCGCGAAGACGGCCGCGCAGTGGGCGGCCGACCCGTTCCTGGATGACGCCCGCGGGGCGCCGCAGAGCTTCGCGTTCTCCGGCGGCTCGATTCAGGCCAATGTGGTCGCGCTGACGGGCTCGGAGATCCTCGGCGCCGGCGCGGGGCTGGCGATCTCGGCGGGGTATGACCTGGTGATCGACCTGAACCGGAACTCGCAGCTCGATGGGGGGGACATCATCGACGGGCTTTCCGATGACCCGGGGTTCTCGGTGGTGACGGACATCACCGATCGCGGGCCGTACACGCCGGTGATGCTGGATACGACGATCTCGGCGGGGGCGATCCGGCTGAACTATCCGGATGAGATCGCGACGCTGGGGCCGCGGCCGCTGGTGGTGATCGTGCACGGTGGCGGGCACGACTACCGGTGGTACGACTATCTGCAGGAGCACCTGTCGAGCTGGGGGTACATCTCGATCAGCGGGCGCAATGACTTCTCGGGGACGGGGCGCGTGCCGGTCAATCACACCGACGCCTTCATCATCCAGCAGGGGACCGTCGCCGGGGGCGTGCTTGACGGGCTGATCGACGATTCGCGGATCGTCTGGATCGGCCACAGCCTGGGGGGGCGCGAGGTGGCGATCGGGGTGGAGGCGATGGTGACGGGCAGGTTGACGCCGACGCAGTTCGGGGTGGGCGATCTGGCGCTGGTGAGCGCGATCGCGGCCAACAGCAGCGACGGCTCGACGCGGAACGATCCGCGGCACGCAAACTTTCACATCATCTGGGGGTCATCTGATGGCGACATCAGCGGGGCGCCGGGGTCGCAGACGACGCCCTTCCGGCAGTATGACCTGGCGACGGGGTTCAAGCACTCGACGTACATCCAGGGCGCCGACCACAACGTGTTCAACTGCTGCGGCTTCCGCAACTTCCAGGGGCCGCTCTCGACGGAGATCGGGCGGACCGAGGCCCAGCAGATCGCCAAGGGGATCTGGCTGGCGCTGATCAAGCGGTACGCCGACGGCAATCATGCTGCGCTCGACTATGTGACGCGCCCGTGGGAGAGCTTCCGCCCGCTGGGCACGGCGAGCGGGACGACGCTGACGCACATGTACCGGCGGCCGGCGAGCGGCGCCAGCGGCTCATTCGTGATCGAGGACTATCAGTCGAACCCGGCGACGGGTCTGAGTAGCTCCGGCGCCGCGGTGACGTTCAATGTCGACGGCGTGGTCGAGGACATGCTCCGCGATCGCGACAGCACGTTCACGTGGATGCCATCGGACCCGATGAACGGGATGACGTATGCGCTGACGAGCGACTTCAGCCGTGGGGCAGTGATGGAGTGGCCGGCGGGGGGAGCGCGGTTCCTGGAGTTCGCGGTGGCGGGAGCGGGGCGCGACGCGACGGCGTTCGAGTTCCTGTCGCTGCGCATGTGCCAGCAGACGCGCCATCCGTTCACCACGGCGCAGCTCGGCGATCTGACGTTCACGGTGACGCTGAAGGACGGGTCGGGGGGCAGCAGTTCGATCAACGTCGGGGCATACGGCGGTGGGGTCGAGGAGCCGTATCAGCGCTCGGGCGTGGGCTCGGGCGTGGGCTGGCAGAACGAGTTCGAAACCATCCGCATCCGGCTCACCGACTTCGTGACCAACGGGGCGGCGCTGGACCTGACGGACATCGCGGCGGTGCGGCTGGACTTCGGCGGGTCATTCGGTTCGCCCCAGGGGCGCGTGGGGCTGGACGAGGTGGAGTTCGTGCTGGACGACTGACCGGACGGGGCAGGATCCGGCGAGCGATCGGCGTCCGGGGGCGCCGGTCGCTGCGCGCGCAGGGCGGTACGACCGGGGGGTGTCGATCGTTTGTCGGCTGCGGCCGGCGGGGGGGGCGCGTAGGGTGTGCGCGCGGGCTGCCGCAGGGTTGTGGATGAATTGTGGATAACCCGATCAGAGACCGATCAGGTTGACAGGACGTTCGGGTTCTGGTATAGTGGCCGGGCCGGGCTCGCGACCAGCGCCGCCCCCGGCCTCCGAAGGTTCGCCCCCCGGCGCGTTGCCGGGGGCCGGGCCGCCGGGCAGCGATGTCCGGCGATCGGAGAGAAGTGCGTCTGGCGTCCGGCGCCCGCGGCCCGCTGCTCCTGACCACTGCTGGTCGGGGGGTGGGGCGGCCACGCCGGCAAGGAGACTGATTCATGTCGCGCAGCACGTCGAACGGGAAGCTTCCGAGCGCCTACGAGTCGAAGGCGGAGGGGATGGACAAGGAGCGGGCCCGGGCGCTCTCGATGGCGGTGGGCCAGATCGAGAAGACGTTCGGCAAGGGCTCGATCATGCGCCTGGATGAGGAGGCGTACCTCAATATTCCGGGCATCTCGACGGGGGCGCTTTCGCTGGATCTGGCGCTGGGGGGGAAGGGGATTCCGCGCGGGCGGATCGTGGAGATCTTCGGGCCGGAATCCAGCGGCAAGACGACGCTGGCGCTGACGGTTGCGCAGCATGCGCAGAAGGCGGGGGGCGTGGCGGCGTTCATCGACGCCGAGCACTCGCTGGACCCCTCGTGGGCCCGGCGCATCGGCGTGGACATCGACAATCTGCTGGTGTCGCAGCCAGACAGCGGCGAGCAGGCGCTGGAGATCTGCGAGTTGCTCGTGCGCTCCAACGCGGTGGATGTGATCGTGATCGACTCGGTCGCGGCGCTCATTCCGCGTGCGGAGATCGAGGGGGAGATGGGCGACGCGGTGGTGGGCATGCAGGCGCGGCTGATGAGCCAGGCGATGCGGAAGCTCACGGGCGTGATCGCGCGGTCCAACTGCACGGTGATCTTCATCAACCAGATCCGCGAGAAGATCGGGGTGATGTTCGGCAGCCCGGAGACGACGCCGGGCGGGCGGGCCCTGAAGTTCTACAGCTCGGTGCGGATCGACATCCGGCGCACCGGCTCGATCAAGAACGGGGACGAGGCGGTGGGCAACCGCGTGCGGGCCCGCGTCGTGAAGAACAAGGTGGCGCCGCCGTTCCGCGACGCGGAGTTCGACATCATGTTCAACGAGGGGATCAGCGCCTCGGGCGATCTGCTGGACCTGGCGGTGGACGCCAAGATCGTGGACAAGAGCGGCGCGTGGTTCAGCTACGGCGAGATCCGCGTCGGCCAGGGCCGTGAGAACGCCAAGCAGTTCCTGCGGGAGAACGAGGATCTGTTCAACGAGATCCGGGCGAAGACGCTGCAGGCGAAGGCGCCCCGGCCCGCGACGAAGGCCGAGGTGGCGGCGGAGGCGACGGCCGATGCGGAGGAGGGCGAGCCCGTGGAGGCCTGAGGCGGCGCGGGGCGGCGGGAGCTGCGGGCCCGGTCTCGTCTCGTGGCGCCGCCGAGGGCTGCTGTCGCCTTGTCCCCGCCGGGGGGTCGGAATACCGTTCTCCCTTGCCGCGGGTGTGGCGGAATTGGCAGACGCGCTAGGTTCAGGTCCTAGTGGGGGTAAAACCCCGTGGAGGTTCGACTCCTCTCATCCGCACTTCACAAGCCCCGCCATGTGCGGGGCTTGTGCGCTTTCGGACCGCATTGCTCGTCCCGTTTCGGCGCCGGCGCCGGTTGAGCGGGGGCGTCCGGCCGTATTACCGCGTCTTCAGCCCTGCCTGCGGCGAGTCGGATAATGGGCGGGCGCTGCCAGACCGATGGGAGAGACCATGAGACTGCTGCTCGCGACCACCCTGTGCATCAGCGGCGCTTTCGCTGCAGCGGCCTGCTCACAGCGGCCGGCCGCTCCGGTCCGGGAGGCTCCGCGCCAGGAGGCTTCGCTGCCCCGGCGCCCGCTCCCGAACCCACCCCCCCCGCCCGCCCCGGAGACGCCTCCGGACGCAGAGACGACCCGCTCCGATGCGCCTGAGCAAACGCCGTCCGAAGCGTCGACATCTCCGTCCGGACGCTCCTCGGGATCCTCGCCCTCCCGGCGGGTCTCTTTCCCGAGCCTTATCCGACCCGGCGGTGGCGGGTCTTCGGGCGGCGGCTCGTCGGGTTCTGGCGGTTCGTCCTCGGGTGGCGGTGGTGGGGGCGGGGGCTCTTCCGGCGGCGGTGGCGGCGGGAGCGCCGGCGGCGGTGGTGGTGGGTCTGGCGGCGGCGGTGGCGGTGGGGGCGGTGGTGGCGGGGGCGCCGGCGCCGACCCGTTGTCGCCGGACCCCGTTGGCGATCCCGGCGTTCCCGGCGCAG
>CAYMJK010000283.1:0-3539 GCA_964390535.1 uncultured Phycisphaeraceae bacterium
CTCCGCGGCATGGAGGAACTGGTCAGCCAGAAGATCGCGACGGTCATTGCCAACACCATCAACAACAATCAGAGCTTCCAGTACGACCGCTACCTGCTGCACGCCGACGAGGTCGTGCAGGCGCCGCCGGCGCCCGGCTCCGGCGTCGAGTCGGAGCTCGTCCTGTTCGGAGCGGTGCTCGTCGAGGTGGATGAGGAAGGACGAGTGGTGCGACAGGGTTCGGCCCGGCGCGTCCGGCTGTGGGTCAAGCCCGGGGAATCCGGCGCCGCCAGCCGCATCAGCCATGTCCTCTTCCGCGCCGAAGATCTCGTGGGCGACCTCGAGTCGGCACGCGGCACGCGACTGGGCATGATCGAGGATGTCTGGCCGCTGCCGGGCGGCATCGACGACGACCCGAAGTTCCTGACCGGATCCGAACTCAACGAGGCGTATCGACGGCCGGAGATGCTGAACATCATCGACCCGCGCCGGCGCGACCTCGCCTTTCACATCGGCAGGGCCCGCATCCTCGAGCAGGTGGCGTCGGCGATCGAGATCGGCGCGCCGGTGGAGTTCGGCATCAAGGACCGCCCCGAGCGGGTGGTGCTGCGCGCGGGCGGCGCTCGCGTCGAGGGTGACCGCGTCGTCCTCAGCCCCCTGCGCGGCCGCGGCGAGATTCAGGTCGAGGTGTACTCGGAGGGCGCGGTGCAGTCGTTCGCCTCGCCACGGGCCGAGTTCCGCGTGGATCTCGCGGGTGACCCGGCGACGCGCGCCCTCAACCAGCAGATCGTGATGGAGCAGGCGACGCAGCCACGGACGCCGGGCGAACACGTGCCGCCGATCGAGGAGAAGGTATTCAGCACGCTGGAGCTCGCGCCCGATCCGCTCCCGGGGCTGCTGAAGCTCGATTCGACCCAACTGCTGGCTCTCGGGGATCAGGTGTCCGGCGGCCCGGACGGCCTCGAGTGGATCCGGCCACCGGTGCACGAACTGCGCATCCGCATCGACAAGGTGCGCCGGGAGATTCTGTCGAAGAAGCACGAGCGGTGGGCGATGAGCGCGGCCTGCTTCGTGATGATCGCAACCGGCGCGATCATGGCCATGCGCCTGTCGGGCTCCTCGCCGCTGGCGGTCTACCTTTGGAGCTTCTTCCCGGCGCTGGTCGCGGTGCTGACGATCAGCGGCGGCCAGCAGATGACGTACCAGTCCGGCCCGATCGGCCTGCTGATGCTGTGGGGCGGCGTCGCCGGGCTGCTGGCGTACGCCGGCGCGGTCTTCTTCAGCCTGACGAGGCGGTGACGTTGTGGGCCGATGATCGCAGAGAGCGAGCGGGGCGCCCACTGCCACGCGCCGCGGAGCGGCGGGCCACCCAAGCGGTACAATCGGCCCTTGCCCGGCGCCAGCACACCCACTTCTTCCGAATCTGCATCACCGCGCCCGTGGGCGTGGGTGGGGTCGTGGTGGGTGATTCTGCTGCTGGTGGGGGTGGTGACGGCGCTGCGCGCGGCGTATGTGCTGTGGCTGTGCCCGTATGACCTGATCGAGGATGAGGCGCACTACTGGGAGTGGAGCCGGCGGCTCGACTGGTCGTACTACAGCAAAGGCCCGGGCGTCGCCCTGCTCATCGCCGCGGCGACGGAACTGCTGGGGACCAGCGCGGGGGCTGTGCGTCTGCCGGCAGCGCTGTGCTCGGGGATCACGACGTTGGCGATCGCCGGGCTGGCGGCGGACGCGACGCGCGATCTGCGGGTGGGGTTCTTCGCGGCGTGCGCGACGCTGCTGACGCCGATCTTCCAGCTCATGGCGATCCTGATGACCATCGACCCGCCGTACGTCGCCTGCTGGGCGCTGGGGGCGTGGGCGGCGTGGCGGGCGCTGGAGCGCGGGAGCCGGCGGGCATGGCTGGCGCTGGGACTGGCGATCGGCGCGGGGTTTCTGTTCAAGTACACGATTCTGCTGCTGCCGGTGTCGATCGCGCTGTACGCGCTGCTGCGCCTGGGGCGGCTCAACTGCGCGCACGGCGCGTGGCGGTGGGCGATGTACGCCGCGGCGCTGTCGCTGCTGGGCATGTTGCCCGTGGTGATCTGGAACGCGCAGAACGGGTGGGCGACGGTGCTTCACCTGATGGGGCATCTGGGCCTGCCCGGCGGCGATCTGCCGGTGGAGCGGCACGCGGGAGGGTGGGATTACCAGTGGCGGTGGACCGCGGGGTTCCTCGGAGGGCAACTGGTGCTGGTGGGGGCGCCGCTGGTGCTGGGGGTGTACAGCGCGTGGGTGGCGCTGCGGCGGCGGCGTGAGTGGTCAAGGCAGGAGGAGGGCGACCCGAGCCGCCGCGGAGCGGCGGCCCACCCGGGGCTGCTGTTCCTGATCTGCATGTGGGCGCCGATGATGCTTTTCTACTTCGTGGTGAGCTTCTTCACCGAGGTTGAGGGCAACTGGCCGCTGGCGGGGTATGTCGGCATGCTCGGGCTGTGCGGGTGGGGAGCGCTGGACGCGATCGAGGAGCGGCGGGCGCGCATCCGGGCCTGGCGGGCCCAGCCGCGACCGCGCCCGTGGCGCGGGATCTTCCGACGCCGGCCGCAACTGCACCGACACATCGCGTGGCAGATCGCCGTGGTGGGCGGGATTGTCGTGGGTCTGGGGGCGCTGCGGCTGGATCTGGCGGCGTCGCTGCCGGCGCTGGGCCAACCGTGGATGTGGAACGGGGAGCAGCGGCGGCCGCTGATCCCGCTGGGCCGGCTGATGGGCGCCGCCCGCATGGGCGAGGCCGTGGAGGAGCTCGTGCAGCGCCTGCGGGCCGAGACGGGGAAGGAGCCGCTGATCATCGCCCAGCACTACGGGCGGGCGAGCCAGTTGGCCTTCTACACGCCGGGGAGGCCCGTCGTCTATTCTTCGAGCAGTTTCATGGGCGGCAGGCCGACGCAGTACGACTACTGGCGGGACACCGATCTCGCTCATCCTGATCTGCGGGGGCGACCGGCAGTGCTGGTCGGCGCCACGCAGGAGCAATGGGAGCATGTCTTCAACCGCGTGAAGCTCATCGGGCCGCTGAAGGGGGAGACGAAGCCGGATCGGCTGGGCTTTCTCGGATACAGCTTTCAGCCGCGGGAACTGGCGCCGTGAGGGGCTGGCGATCCTGGGCCGAGCGGCGGGCCCGCATGCGGCGGCGCGAACTGATCGCGGCGGGGCTGCTGGCCGGCTATCTGCTGCTGCGGCTGGTGGACAAGCCGATCTTCGTGCACTTCCAGCATGGGGTGGACGCCGGCGACGGCTCGTGGGGGATGATGTTCAAGACGTTCGGATTCCTGCCGCTGTGGATCATCGTGGGGGCGGCGATCTGGCTGGGGGCGGCGCGGGGCGGGGGCGCATCGGGCTCGGCGGGCCCGCGGGCGCTGCTGGTGGTGCTCTCGGCCGCGGGGAGCGGGCTGATCGCTGAGTTCCTCAAGCGGATGATCGGGCGGGAGCGACCGTGGACGGGGCCGGCGCTGCCGGCGGATGTCGATCCCGCGGCGGCGGAGGGCGTCCGGGTTCTGGAGATCGGCGACACGGTGCACAAGCCG
>CAYMJK010000284.1:0-4911 GCA_964390535.1 uncultured Phycisphaeraceae bacterium
TCGGGCTCACCGCGGCATGCTGGATCCTGCGCCCGCTGCTGGTGGACTGGCTCGACCTCGCCGAGCGCGGGGTGGATCTGCACGATGCCAGCATCGGCATGGCGGGCGCCATCGCCCTGTTCTTCATCCCGGTTGATCGCCGGCTGACGACGTTCGCGATGGACTGGGAGTGGGCGAGCAGGGCGCCGTTCGGCATTCTGCTGCTCTTCGGCGGCGGGCTGAGCCTGGCCGGCGCCATGAGCTCCACCGGGCTGGATGTCGCGATCGGCTCCATCTTCGCGGCGCTGCGGGGGCTGCCGCTTCCGGTGATGATCTTTCTTGTGGCCATCGTCGTGATCTTTCTCACCGAGCTGACGAGCAATACCGCCGTCACTGCCGCGCTCATGCCGGTGCTCGCGGGGGCGGCCGACACGCTGGGTGTGGCGCCGATGGCCCTTCTGGCGCCGGCCGCCGTCGCCGCAAGCTGTGCCTTCATGCTGCCCGTGGCGACGCCGCCGAACGCGATCATCTTCAGCCACCCGCGCATCCGCATCGGGCACATGGTCAAGGCGGGGCTCGTGCTGAACCTCGTGGGCGCGGTGATCGTGACGCTGCTCGCCTGGCTGTGGATGCCGCTGGTGATGGGCAGGTGGGACCGGGCGACGGAGGATCCGCATCCGGCGCTGAATCCGGCGCAGACGGATGGTTCCTGACGCCAACGGAAGGGCTTGAACAGATCTTTTATCCACAGATGGCCACAGATTGGCACAGATGCGATGCAGAAGGGGGTTGGGCAGTCCGTCCGAAGACCGCATCAGCACGGCGAATGTAATCCCAAAGCTTGATTCGCGTCACGCTGAGTACAGTCGGCCATGACGCAAGCCCTCCCCGCCTTGGATGCCGCACAGTGCGCCGCCCGCGCCTTCCTTGAATCCCTTCCCCACCGCCACGTCGGCGCCACCGCCACCATCGACGAGCTGCGCAAGGCCTTCGGCGGGGCGCTTCCGGCCAGGGGCGAACCCGCGGAAGCCGTGATCGACCGCCTCGTGCGCGCGGCCGAGCCAGGGCTCGTCGCCACGGCCGGGCCGCGGTACTTCGGCTTCGTCATCGGCGGCAGCCTGCCGGCGGCGCTGGCGGCCGACTGGCTCGCGGGGGCGTGGGATCAGAACGCCGGGCTGTATGTGGGCTCGCCGGCCGCGACGGTCGCGGAGGAAATCGTTGCCGGGTGGCTGCTCGACCTGCTCGACCTGCCGCGTGAGGCGACGGTGGGGATGGTCACCGGCTGCCAGATGGCCAACTTCACCTGCCTCGCCGCGGCACGCCACGAGGTGTTGCGCCGGGCGGGCTGGGATGTCGAGGACCAGGGCCTGATCGGCGCTCCGCCCGTGCATGTGGTGGCGGGGGCGGATGCGCACGTCACCATCCTGACATCGGCGCGCATGCTCGGCCTCGGCGCCGGGCGGGTGAAGCGGGTCGAAGCCGACGATCAGGGGCGCATGAGGCCGGAGGCGCTGCGCGAGATTCTCAAGACCTGCGACGGGCCGACCATCGTGGGCGCGCAGGTGGGGAACGTGAACACCGGGGCGATGGATCCCGTCGAGCCCATCGCCGCCGCCGCGGCAGCTCATGGCGAGCATGGCGCATGGCTGCACGTGGATGGCGCCTTCGGGCTCTGGGCCCGCGCGAGCGCTGCGCTGCGCGCGCAGACGGCGGGGATCGAGCGCGCCGATTCCTGGGCGACGGATGCCCACAAGTGGCTGAACGTGCCGTATGACTCGGGGCTGGCGATCGTGCGCCACCCGAGCGCACACCGCGGCGCCATGGCCTCGACTGCGGCGTATTACGTGATGGGTGATGGCGCCCGGCGCGAGCCGCACGAGTACGTGCCCGAGGCCTCCCGGCGGGCCCGCGGCTTCGCCATCTACGCGGCGCTGCGCTCGCTCGGCCGGGGCGGGGTGGAGGAACTCGTGGACCGGTGCTGCGCGCTGGCGCAGCGCATGGCGGAGCGGCTCGCTCCGAGCCCGGATCTCCGCATTCTCAACGATGTGACGCTGAACCAGGTGCTTGTCGGGCTGCGGGGGCCGGCGGGGGCGGATGCCGACGCGTTCACGGGCGCGGTGATCGAGCGGATCCGCGCTGGTGGCGTCTGCTGGCTCGGGGGGACGGTTTGGCAGGGGCGGGCGGCCATCCGGATCTCGGTTTCGAACTGGTCCACCAGCGCGTCCGATATCGATCGCTCGGGCCAGGCCATCCTCGCGGCGATCGAGGTGGAGCGGCGTCAGCGCTGAGCGGCCCATAAGCCGTCCGTGTCTGTCGAGCGTCCGAGAACCGTCGGAAGTGGGGGGCGCCTGCAGCGCGGCGGGGATGCTGCCTCTCTATCGGGCCGTGCCGAGCCTCAGCAGGCCCGTGAACCGGCCGATGACTGGGGTGACTCGGGTTCACCGGTCTCCGGGAGGCTTCAGCGCGCATGGCGAATGACGAGACCAGCATGCCCAGCCCCCGTAGTGGGCTGCTGCTTCGCGGCGAGGCGATGATCGCGGCGAGCGGGCTGGCCCTCATCGCCGTGATGCTCGCGGCGATCGCGGTTGCGGCATGGTGGACGATGAACGCGCAGGAGCGGGTGCTGGTCGCCCGCGAGGTCGATCGCGTCGAGCAGGCGGCGGGCCTGCTGGCGGCCGGGATCGCGCCGGCGCTGGCGGAGGGCGACTGGAGCAGCGCCCGCCGGTTCGTCGCGGATGCGGGCGTGCGGTCGGGACTGGATACGGTTCGCGTTGAACTCGGCGATGGGGCGGTGCTGGCGAGTTCGCGGCCGGGCGAGATCATGAACGCGGCTCCGCCCGAGGTCTGGCCGCCGCTGACCACATCCGCGCCGGCGGGCTTCACGCTGGAACAGGTCGAGACGGGGCGAACCGAGGGAGCTGTGTGGGCCCAGGCGACGGGCGTGCTGGTGACGCCTGGGCGCGGCGCTGCGCGACTGATGGTGCGCGGAGCACCGGCGCCGCCGGGGAACGCGGCGACGGCGATCGAGATCGGCTTCGCGGCCGTCGGCGTGGCGGGGCTGGCGGGGCTGCTGCTGGTGTACCGGGCCGCGCGACGGAGGCTGGCGGTGATGCTCGGCGTTCGCGACGCCATGCTGCGCTGCGCCGATGGGGAGGCGGACGAGCAGGCGCTGCGCATGAACCCCGGCCACGGCGCCGAGGCCGTGGCGTGGAACACGATCGTGGAGGCCCGGCAGCGCGAGCGCGAGGCGCAGATCGACCAGCAGTTGCAGGAGGCGTCCGCGGCGGTGGGAGCCCGCGGGAGCGACCTGCGCCCGGCCTGTGACGCCATGCCGCACGGGGTGGTGGTGCTGGACGCCGCGATGCGCATCGCGTACGCCAACGGGGCCGCCGCCATTCTACTTGAGCGGCGGCGCGATGACCTGGCCGGCCTGCTGCTGGGGGAGATCGAGGCGCCGGCGGAGGTGATCGAACTGCTGCGGACCGTGGCTTCCGGCGAGCGCACGGGGCGCGCGACCGTCGAGGTGGATGCCCGGGGGGACGCCTCCAGCATCGTGCGGTACACGGCGCGGCGGGTGCAGAACGCCGAGCCGGCGATGACGCTGGTGCTGATCGAGGATGTCACGCAGCAGCGCGTCGCCGACCGCTCGCGGAGCGAGTTCGTCGCCCATGTGACACACGAGCTGCGCACGCCGCTGACGAACATCCGGCTCTACGTGGAAGAGGCGGTCGAGAACGGCGAGGACGCGACGATCCGGGCCCGCTGCCTGAACGTGCTGAACCAGGAGGCGAGGCGGCTGGAGCGCATCGTGGGTGACATGTTGAGTGTCGCCGAGATCGAGGCGGGCTCGGTGAAGCTGCAGTGGGGGGAAATCCGGCTGGAGCCGCTGTTCGAGGAACTGCAGGCCGACTACCGGGCCCAGGCGCAGGAGAAGAAGATCGACCTGCGCTTCGACCTGCCGCCGAAGTTCCCGGTGATGTGGGGGGATCGGGACAAGCTGCTGCTGGCCTTGCACAACCTCGTGAGCAATGCGCTCAAGTACACGCCGGCGGGCGGGAGCGTGACGGTCCGGGCGGAGGCGGATGACGCCCAGTTGCGCGTCGAGGTCTCCGACACCGGGTTCGGCATCGCCGCGCCGGACCGCGAGCGGGTGTTCGAGCGGTTCTATCGGGCCCAGGACGAGCGAGTCGAGCAGATCACCGGCACGGGCATCGGGCTCTCGCTGGCCCGGGAGCTGGCGCGCATCCACGGCGGCGACATCACGGTGGATTCGGAGTTGAACAAGGGAAGCGTGTTCACGTTCACGGCGCCGACCGGCCGGCGCGCGGCGTAAGGGGCGAGATCGCAAATGGCAAAGCGGCAAATGGCAAATGGCAAATGGAAGGCGGCGGCAGCGGAAAGACGCGTCAGGGTCGCTCGCGGCTCCTGATCTGCCATCTGCCCATTTGCCATTAGCGATTTCCCGGAGGGTCCCGTGGCGCTGGAGATCGATGAAAGGCGGCATGGCGCGGTGACGGTGCTGCGGCCGAACGGCGCGATCAGCGGCGAGGATGCCGCCGTGCTGCTGGAGCGCATCGGCGACGCTGCGGGCCGCAGCCTCGGGCGCATCGTGCTGGACGCGGGCGCCGCGCCCTTCGTGGACAGCGCCGGGCTGGAGGCGCTGCTGGATGCCGCCGACCGGATGGCCGAGAGCGGCCAGTCGCTCAAGCTCTGCGCTGTCAACGAGACGTTGCGCGAGGTGCTCGCCCTGACCGGGCTGGCCCGGCGCTTCGAGCAGTACGAGGATGTGCAGGCCGCCGTGAGGAGCTTCCTGTGAGCGGCAGCGCGGAAAGGGCGACCCGGCGGGCCCGGCTGCTGGCCAAGCGACTCCGCGTGGGTGAGGCGCTGCTGGAAGAGGGCGCGGTCACCGAGGAGCAACTCGCCGGCGCCCTC
>CAYMJK010000285.1:0-5014 GCA_964390535.1 uncultured Phycisphaeraceae bacterium
TTGGCTGAACGGCAGTTAATAGCAAGCTGAACGTACGTTAAGTTCCAGTGATTTCAGCGTTTTTCCTTCGAAATGTATTTGAATGGGTCATGGAACTCATGTATTGAGCGAGTCGGCAAGGGGGCGACAAGGCCAAAGTCACCGGCGGATGCGTCTGCCGCGAGCCTGAGAGCCGGACTCCTGCCAGGACATGAATGAGGGATCCATCATGCGCAAGCTGACTGCCATCATCGCCGCTCTCGGCGAGAACGCCCCCGCGCGCATCACCACCGAGCGCAAGTAAGCGGGTGGGGCAGGATTGCATCCTGCCGGCCTTGCACTCCCGACAGCCCTACCACCTCTCTCCCTCCGCGCCCCCCCGCGCCTCCGCGTGAGCCCCCGGTATACTCCCCCAGCCAAGGACGGCGACTCACACAGCCAGGATGGCGACAGTGACCCTCCCCATCTGGATCTCAATCTGCGGCTGGACAGCAGCCTTCGGCGCCGCGCTCATCGCCGCCTGCGCTGCCGCACGCCCCGAGCGCCCCGGAACCAGCCGCTGCCCCGGCCCCGCAGCGCTCTGGCGCGCCCTCGTGCGCCCCATCTGGTCCGGCGGCTGCGGCTACGACCTGCGGGGCCTCTCCGCCACGAGCCCCACGAGCGCCACCGGCGCCGGCATCGTCACCTGCCCCGAGTGCGGCAGGCGCGTCGCCCCCTTCGAAGCCTTGGAACCCGCGGGAATTCGCTGGATGCGTCTCGGCGTCATCGCCCTCGGCCTCGGCGCCATCGGCTGGACCATCCCCGTCGTCAAGACGGGCGAGTGGGTGCGATATGTGCCCACGCCCGCCCTCGCCCTCTCCGCCGGCGCCGTCGACGCCCCCGCCATGCGCAACGAGATGGACCGGCGCCTGCGCGACAACGAACTCCCGCAGTGGGCCCTCCCCAGCGCCGCCGCCGCCCTCGCCCGCAACCTGCGCGACGATGACATCCGCTGGAACAGCATCGAGGCCATCAACACCCTCCGCCGCCTCGGCCCGCAGGCCACGGGCGCCCTGCAGAGCGCCCTCGACAGCGACGACCTGCAACAGCGCCTCCTCGCCGCAAGCCTCCTCCGCGATATCCCCTCGCATCCACCCTCGGCCCGCCTGCTGGAAGTCACCATCGAGGGCCTCACCACCGGCGCCCGCGCCTGGGACGAAGGCGCCAACACCCCCATCTCCCTCCAGCGCAGCGGCATCCAGTCCCTCGCCCGCCGCGGCCCCGCCGCGGCCGAGGCGCTGGAGCAAGGGCTCCGCTCGGCCGACCCGCAGGCCCGCTTCGCCTGCGCCATCGCGGCAGGCTTCGGCCAGGTCGAGACCCTCGTCGATCTCGCCGCCCCGACGCTGCTGGATCATCTCCGCGACAACGATCTCGCCGGCGACGCCCGCGTCGCCGCCCCCGCCCTCCTCGGCTTCGGCGCCGCCGCCCGCCCCTGGCTGGAGGCCTACCGCGACTCCCCGGACACCCAGCAGCGCGATACCGTCCGCCTCATCCTGCTGGAACTCGATGGCCCGGCCACCACCGAGGCCGAGCGGGTCCGCCGGGCCCGGCTCAACCGGATCACGGCCGTGCGCACGGATCCGCTCCGCGCAACGATCGACGATCTCCGCTGGCTCTGGTGATCTGGCTGGGGCCCACGCCCCTGGAAGGACGACGCGCCCCACATGGACAGCAGCGCACGGACAGGGGGATCCATGCGCGGTGAGCTCGGCGCCGAGCCCGCGCTGCCCGATGGCCCCGGCCCCCGCTTCGCGCGCGGCCACCGCCTCCGGCGCGACATGCGCCACAGCGCCAACGACGCCGTCCTCTTCAGCATCATGGTCGGCTCCGGCGAAGCCTACTTCGCCGCGTTCGCCCTCGCGATCGGCCTCGGGCAGGTCACCGCCGGGCTCGTTGCCGCCCTGCCGATGCTCGCCGGCTCCCTCCTCCAGCTCGCCTCGCCGTACGCCATTCGCCGACTCGGATCGATCCGCCGCTGGGTCGTGCTGTGCGCCATGGCGCAGGCGCTCAGCTTCACGCCCCTGATCGCCGGCGCCCTCGCCGGGCGCCTCCCCGCCTGGGGCCTCTTCGCCGCCGCAGCGCTCTACTGGGGATCGGGCATGGCCACCGGGCCCGCCTGGTCGGCGTGGATCACCACTGTCGTGCCGCGCCCGCTGCGCGCCCGATACTTCGCCCGGCGCTCCCGCGGCGCCCAGTACGGCGTGGTCGGCGGCCTCATCGGAACCGGCCTTCTCCTCCACTGGCAGTCCGAGGCGCTCGGCGCCATGGCCTACGCCATCCCCTTCGGCGTCGCCGGCCTCGCCCGCTTCCTCAGCGGCATGCGACTCTGGCGCATGAGCGAGCCCGAGCCCACGCCGCGCGAGGCCAGCAGCGCCCGCTTCGGCGAGCGGGCCCGGCGCCTCTGGGCCGGCCCCGGCGGGCGCGTGCTCACCTACATGCTCGCGCTCCAGGTCTCCGTGCAGATCTCCGGCCCCTTCTTCGCCCCCTACATGCTCAGCGGGCTCGACCTGAGCTACGCGCAGTTCATGATGCTCATCGGCAGCGCCTACGCCGGCCGCGTCCTCAGCCTCCCGTGGATCGGCCGCTTCGCCAAGCGCTTCGGCCCGGGCAACCTGCTCTGGGTCGGCGGCGCCGGCATCGCCCCGCTGACGATCATGTGGATGACCACAGAGTCATTCTGGCTGCTGCTCGGGTTCCAGCTCTTCAGCGGCGCGATGTGGGCCTGCTACGAGATGGCGACCATGCTGCTCACTTTCGAGACCATCCCCGCCAGCGAGCGCACCGGCGCCCTCACCATCTTCAACCTGCTCAACGCGTGCGCCATCGTCATCGGCTCGACCATCGGCGCCACCATCCTCGGAACCCTCGGCGCCGATATCCGGGCGTATCAGGTCCTGTTCGCCGTCTCCCTGTGCGGCCGCGTGCTCGCCCTCCCCCTGGTTGCGCGAGTGAAGGCGCCGCCGCGCCTGACCGTGCGCATCCTCCCCCTGCGCACCATCGCACTGCGACCCAGTTCCGGCGGCTTCGACCGCCCCGTCCTCCCCGCCATCTCCGACGAACCCGCCCCGCCGCCAGCGCCCCCAGCGCCCGGCGACGTCAACGGAAGCCCCGCCCCCGGCGATCTCGCCGAAGAGCCCGCCATCCCGTAGACTGCGCCCATGTTCGAGGCCCACACCATCATCGCCATGATCGCGACGGTGATGCTCCTGTGGGGCCTCTCCCTGGTCATCCGAGCCCTGCGCTTCCGACTCCCCCGCCCCCCGTGGCGCCGGGCTTCCGCGCGATCTGCCCCCATCGGCCGGAGGGGCGATGCCACAGGCGCCGCTATCGCCGCACGCCCGACAAACATCCCCATGACCGTCGCCGGCGCCCTGGTCGCCGCAGGCTCGATCCCCGTTTACCGCGCCAGCGCGCAGGTGTATCTGTGGTCGCGCAGCCTCGACCCGACGCTCGCCCCGTTCACGCCCTGGACGGGCGTCGCACTCGGCTTCGTCGCATTCGGCGCAGCGCTCGCCGCCTGGGTCCTCCGCGGCGACCGCCCCCGCGGCCGGCGCCGCTGCGCACGCTGCTGGTACGACATGACCGGCGCCCCAGGCCTCGTCTGCCCCGAGTGCGGCCGCGAGGCCGCCGACGAGTCCGGCCTGCTCCGCCCGCGCCGCCGCTGGCGCATCGCCCTCCTCGGCCTGCTGATCGTGATCGTTGCGATCGTCCCCTACTACACGCCCCGCATCCAGCGCGGCGGCTGGCCCGCCGCTGTCCCGACCACAGCGCTCATCTTCGGCCTGCGCTGGTGGCCGAAGGAAGCGGTGTTCGCCGCCGGCGGACGCGGCGCAGATGACTGGTCGCTGGAGGGGCGCATCGAAGAAGAGCGCCTCCTCCCCTGGCAGCGGCAGCGACTGCGCGCCCGCATCCGCGCCCTCGCCGCATCAGGGGCGCCCGCCGCCGCGCATCGCGCTCTGCGCCTCGGCGTGATCATGAGCGATCCCGACGCCCTCCGCGCTGCCGCCGACACCCTGATTCAGGTGGGTCTTGACGACGCCCGCGACCAGACCACGCGGATCCAGGCGCTCGATGCCGCGACCGAGGCCCTCTACAGATGGTCGTGGATCAGCGGTCAGGCGTCCGATGTGGTCGACCCGCATGTCCCCGCGCTGACCCGCCTCATCGCGGCGTCGGGCCCGCTCGGCGACGCCGCCGCCCCCCTCCTCCATCACGCCACGGATGTGGACACCGCCGTGCCGGCGCTGATCGCCATGCTGCGCCGGCCGGCCGAGCCCGGACTCGCCCTCGATCGCATGCGCTTCATGCAGTCGCCCCAGCTTGCCGCAGCGCAGGCGCTCGCGCGGTCTGCCGCACACAACCCCGCCGCGGCGGCGGCGCTCGGCGAGGCGCTCAGCGGCCCCAGACTGCAACAGCTCGCAGCACTGTTCGCCGTCCGAAGCGAGTCAGCGCCGCTTCGGGGCCTCGAGGAAGCGATGACAACACGGCTGCTGGACCCGACGACCGCCGTCCGCGCCGCCCAGGCCCTCTCCGTCCGCACGGGCTTTTCGCCAGCCGCCCTCGCCATGCTCGTCGGCGCGATCGAAGATGCCCAGCCGCCAGACAGCAGGCTCGCCACCGCGGCGGGCATCGCGGCGGAAATGGCCGCCGACCCGGAGCCACTGACCACGCTCCTCGATCACCCCTCATGGAGCGTCCGGCGCGCCATCGCTATCGGCATCGCACATCGGCGCTCACACGATGTCGTCGTCGACGAGCAGCGCCTGCTCGACACCCTGACCCAGCTCCGCGCCACCGCTCTGCCCAACGAATCTCGGCACATCCTCGGCGAGCTCGATGAGGCAATCGACGATATCCAGACCCGCATCCGCCGCCGCCAGCTCGAATCCCGACCCACAGAAGCCCCCGGCCCCCCCGGCCCCCCACCGACGCGGCATTCGTCGGGCATCAGTCAGCCGTCCCAAAAAACAACGCGGGGCGTCACGGGCCCCCCCGT
>CAYMJK010000286.1:0-2697 GCA_964390535.1 uncultured Phycisphaeraceae bacterium
GTGCTCCGAGGCGAGGTCGAGCTTGATCAGGCGCAGGCTGCCGCCCTCGGATGCGAACCGCTGTGCGAGATCGGCAACCTGTTCGCCCTCGTCGTTGATCAGCACCACAGCGTACTCGCCGCTGCTCAGCGCCGGCAGCCCTGCGACGGCGAGCAGCCCCTCGCCGGACTCGGAGAGGTAGTGGACGCTCGCCTGCCCCACACCGCCTTCGGCGACCGGCTGGAATCGGGCGATGACGCCATACCCGAACACCAGATCCATCGCGTCCGCCCCCGCCGCCGCGGCGATCTCGGCGCTGAAGGCGTTGTTGCGCATCTGGCTGTCTACGCCGCGGTACTGGCCCCACATGAACAGCGTCGTCGCCCCGAACACCGCCGCCGCCGCCGCGAAGCCAAGCGACGCCGCCCGCCACACCGGCGAGACATGAAGGCTCGAGAGCAGCGGGATCGGCCCGCGCTCCGACGTCTCCTCGGCCGGCTCGGCGAACTGCGCGATCATCGCCTCGCGCACCGCCTGCACCACCGCCGCCCGCAGGTCGGCCGGGGGCTCGACCTTCGGCAGCAGCGACTCGATCCGCGACAGCCGGGTCTGCTCACGCCGAACATGCGCCTGCACCGCCGGCGACGCAGACCAGAAGGCCCGCTCAAACTCGCGCTGCTCCTCCACGCTGAGCAGCCCCAGCGCATCAAGCATCGCGTTCTCGATCATCTGTTGCGTCGTCATGCCGGCGATTCCTCGTTCGTGCGTTCTCTCAGTCTCACCAGCGCCCTGCTGAGCGCTGACTTGATCGTCCCTATGGGCGTGTCCAGTTCCTCGCCGATCTGTCTCAGCGTCTGGCCCCCCAGATACGCCCGCATCACCACCGTTCGTTGCAATTCCGGGAGAGTTTGCACCTTCTCCAGAATTTCCGCGAAGCGCTCCGCATCCTGCATCCGCCCCAGATCGTCCTGCCGCGCGGCCCCGTCGGCCACCGCCCCCTCTTCCAGTGCAGACGCCCGGACCCGGGCCTGATTGCGTCGCAGTTTGTCCACCAGGTGCCGCCGCGAGATCAGCATCACCCACGTCACCAGCGCCGCCCGCTTCGGGTCGTACCGCTCCGCCGTCCGCCACAGCCGGACGAACACCTCCTGCACCGCATCCTCCGCCTCCGCCCGCGTCGGCATCGTCTGGTACGCCATCCGGTACACCAGCGACCCGAACCGGTCGTACAGATGGGCCACGGCCTCCTCATCCCCCGCCGCAACGCGGGACATGAGAGCCAGGTCTTCCGAATCTGTCCGCCGATCCCGAGGCATCCGAACTCCTGCGCCCGCCTGCGCTTCCGGGCCCGATCGGCCCGGTGCAGCCAGCCCGTACCCCGGGCAACGGCTGCCTTCAGGCGCCCATACTTGTACGCGGCTGACGGGCGCCCGGATGCCCGATCTCTCATCCGCCCAAGGTCCTGAAATACCTCGGAATACGCGCCCCGCCCGCCGATTTACCCAGCGTGACCCGCCCATCGCCCTGACAGCCGCCCTGTCGGCTCTGAAATGCGCCAGAAAAGCGCCGTCAAGCAGAAGGTTACCCCTTGTGCCGGACAGGCAGGTTCGGGTATGATGAAGTCTCGGGTCGGACACGACTTTCAGGGGGTCGCGTAGAAATGCCCAGCACGGGCCAATATGAGACAGGCCGTCAGCGGAAGGGACCGCTGCGCACGCCCGCCGCGGCGCGCGCCTTCTCGATGCTCGATGTCCTGGTGACCATCTCCGTCATCGCCGTCCTCATCGCCCTGCTCCTGCCCGCCTTGGGGAGCGTTCGCGAGACCGCTCACCGCGTCGTCTGCTCCTCCAACGTCCGCCAGATCGGCCTCGGCATCGCCATGCACGCCGAGGACCACGCCGACGCCCTGCCGCACAGCAAGTACGTCCATGCCACCCCCGCCCTCCAGCGCCCGGAAGAGATGATCTGGCTGCGCGAGCCCGCCCTCGAGGGTCCGGAGCCGGAGTGGGACGGGCTCGGCCTCCTGTACAGCGGCGATTATCTCCCCTCCCCGGGCGTCTTCTACTGCCCATCGCACACCGGACTCCACCCGTTCGAGGACTACGCCGACGCCTGGGGCGGCGACGAAGTCAGAATCGCCGGCAACTACCAGTACCGCGGCAAGGGCCCTGGCGACTTCGGCTCTCGCCACCTGCACTCCATCGTCCCCCAGACCGCCGCCCTGGTGACCGACGGCCTGCGCACGCAGTCCGACTTCAACCACCGCGTCGGCGCCAACGTGCTTCGGGCCGACCTCTCCGTCCACTTCTTCTGGGACCCCGAGGGAACGCTGTTGAATTCGCTCCCGGGCATGGAGGGTGAAGTCCAGGCCGCCCCCATCGCCAAGGCCTGGGCGATCATCGACGGCGGTCAGTAACGCACGCCTCCCGGCCCCCCACTCCCCCGCCCCCCACGCCCCCACTCCGGCGCCCCGCCACAAACTCGCTGATACAGTTGCCCGTTTCCCTCTTGCGTGGAGGATCGGACACATGCTGCGCATCGCAATTCCCGGCGCGCTCGCCCTTGCCACCGCCGCCGCGGCACAGGTTCAGCCCGAGCGACCCTATTACGGCGTGGATCGCGCTGTGCCCATGACCGTGGTGCGCCCGGCGGGCGCCGAGGGCGAACTCACGATCGCCCTGCTCGACCGCGACGATCAGCAGCTCGCCGAGGCCAGCG
>CAYMJK010000287.1:0-5312 GCA_964390535.1 uncultured Phycisphaeraceae bacterium
TGCGCGCGCGGGGCTGACGGTGGTTTCCGGCGGCGCCCGCGGGATCGACACCGCAGCGCATCGCGGCGCCATGCGGTCTGGTGGCGCGACCGTGGCGGTGCTCGGCTGCGGCCTCTCGACCGTCTACCCCGAGGAGAACGCGGATCTGTTCGCCGCGATGACCGAGCGCGGCTGCGTGATCTCGGAACTGCCGATGCGGACCGGCCCGGAAGCGAAGAACTTTCCCGCCAGAAACCGCATCATTTCCGGTCTCGCCCTCGGCACGCTGGTGATCGAGGCCGGGCGCCGATCGGGCGCGCTGATCACCGCCCGCCAGGCGACCGAGGATCAGAATCGCGAGGTGATGGTGCTGCCGGGGCGGGTCGATTCGGCGGCGAGCGAGGGCTCGCTGGATCTGCTCAAGCAGAACGCCGGGCAACTCGTGACCTCGCCCGCGGACGTGCTTGATATGCTGGAAACGCCGGCCCGCCACAGCCACGGCGGCACATTCGCCCACCGCTACGCGACGCCCTTGGCCGCGCCTCCCGCCGCGACCGGCCCCGAGGCGGAGCTGCTGGCAGCGCTGGAGGGGCCGATGTCGATCGACGACCTGGCCACCCGGACGGGTCGGTCGGCGGCGAGCCTTCTGGCAAGCTTGACGGTGTTGGAGATCACCGGGCGGGTCCGGCGCGAGGGGGCGATGGTCCACCCCCGGCGGTCATGAATCGGGTTGGGAACTCCACCTACCGGCCGCTCGCGGCACAGCGGGCGGGCCAGGACAAAATAATTGGCTTTTGTATGGGTTCATGGGTTGATGTACGGCCGATGATACGCTATCGTACACCGAACGTCCGGGAGCGATTGTCCCGGATTCGGAGGAACAGGTGAATCAGAACACGGGAGATGTTCGTACCGGAGTCTGTCGTCGCGGCGGCCGAGGATCGGCGCTGGGCGACCTGGGGAAGGGCTGGTCGAGCCATGGCAGGCGAGCAGACGGTCGTCCGGCTCGGTCCGGGCGGGGACTTTGCGGTTGACTTCGACGAATCGATCGACGGCGCATCCGGCCCGGGCACGGGCTTGCTCGGGTGGCTTGGTCTGCGCCGAGTCGAGCGCGAGGGGGGCGCCGAGCTGTCGGCGCGATGTGGGGCGCGATGGGCCCGGTCCGGGGTTCAGTGTGGAGCGCAGCTCGGCGCGCTGGCGGCCCTCCGTGAGCAGGGGAGGCGGCTGGAGCGTCTCGCCCTCGGCGGCATGGCGCTGGCGCAGGCCGTGGGCGCAGCGCCGCGACCGGTCGCGATCGGCCTGGTCGAGCACGACTGGCAGGAGTTATTCTCGCCGCAGCGCGTGCGCGCTGCGGGATCATGGATGTCGGGCGCCTGCGGGCTGACCCGTGTTGCGCTCAGGGACGGGCGCTGGAGCGAGGAACGAAGCGATGAATCTCACCCCGAAGCAGCTCCGCATTCTTCAACTCATCCGCGACTGCCGCGTGCGGCGTTGCTATTCCCCGACGATGCAGGAGCTCGCCGACGAATTGAACGTCAGCAAGGTCACCGTCTTCGAGCACGTCGAGGCGCTCATCAAGAAGGGCGCCCTGGTGCGCGAGTCCAACAAGGCGCGCTCTTTGTCGATCGCTGACGGGATCTCGGTCCCCGACGAGGACCGGCCGCTGCGCTTCCCGCTGGTCGGCAAGATCGCGGCGGGATACCCCATCGAGAAGGTTGCCGACGAGGACGAGGTCGATCTGGCCGAACTCATCAGCCCGTCGCAGTCGCGCAATCACGCCATGTTCGCCCTGCGCGTCGAGGGGGACTCGATGCGCGACGAGGGCATCCTCGACGGCGACTACGTCCTGGTGCAGCGGGCCGACGTCTGCCGCGATGGCGACCGCGTGGTCGCCCTCCTCCCGGACGGCGCAACCACGCTCAAGACCTACTACCGCGAGGATGACCACATCCGCCTGCAGCCCGCGAACGACAGCTTCGAGCCGATCCGCGTGAAGCACGTGCAGATTCAGGGGATCGTGAAGGGCGTCGTCCGTCGGTACTGAGAATGCGGCGCCTGCGTGGCGGCCTCCTCCGCGAGACATGAACTCACGCGGAGGCGCGGGGGACGCGGAGATCATGTCATCTTTGCATCTGGGATTGCTGGGCCGCACGGTTGTGCGCGAGCCGGTTCAGGCTGTGACATCAAGCCGCGAACCAGCGACCGCGGTCGCCGCGGCGTTCGCCTGCCCCGGATCGCGATAGAACGGGAATGATCCGGTCGCAGCCGACGGCCGTGGCTGCGTCGCCGCGATGGCCTCCTCGAACCGGACCGCTCCCGCCACCCGGGCGCCCACGAGCGTGCCAGCGGTCGCCCCGGATCGGGTCGCCGCCTCCGGCATCGCCGCGGATTCGACGCCCCGCGGCGCCCCCACGGCCCGCGCCTCCGACAGCCGCCGCGCCGCCGCGCTGAAACTGATCGAATCGCCCCCACCCGGCGCCATGGCGGCGCGCTGCCGCGCGATCTCCGCCGCAGGCGGGGCTGCCATCGGGGCTACCCGCAGGGGGCCTGAGAGGCCGGCGATCTGTGAAGGGTCGACAGGGTTCATGGGTGGCGCCGGCAGCCGGGCGGCCGGGCCCCTGTTGATCGGCCCCCGGCCCGGAAAGCTTGAATGACCGGATTCTGGTCGGGCGCCTGGCCCGTCAGCGGCCCGACGCCTCGGCGAGCGACTCGCGGATCCGGCCGGCCGGAGCCCGGTCCAGGGCCGAGCGCCCGGCGCCATCCGACTGGGTCGGGGAAGCGCCGGCGTTCAGCAGAGCGAGGACCGCGGCGTTGTCCCGCCGCTCGGTCGCCTGCATCAGAGCGGTGAGCCCATTGGCGTCCGCCGCGTCCACATCGGCGCCGGCCTCCAGCAGTGCTTCCAGCGAAGCGGTCGCGCCGGTGGCTGCCGCGGCGAGCAGGGGCGTGCGGCCGGCATCCGTCCGGGCGTTGGGGTCGGCCCCGGCGTTGAGCAGGGCGAGCACCGCGCCCGGATCATCCCGCTGGGCCGCCAGCATGAGGGCAGTGGCGCCGGAGGGGAGCCGGGCCTCGACATCCGCGCCGCGGCGGAGCAGCTCGGCGATGATCTCCGGCGAGCCCTCGCGGGCCGCGAGCATCAGCGGCGTCATGCCGACGAGCCCCGTGGCTCGCTCCGGCAGCCGCTCATCGATATCCGCCCCGTCATCGAGGGCCGCCGTCAGGGCGGCCAGGTCGCCGGCGCTGATCGCGCCGGCAATGCCGGTGGCGCCTTCGGCCCTCCGGCCCCCGTCAGTCGCAGGCGAGTCCGCGGCGGCCGGGTCGGCGCCGGCGTCCGACCGTCGATCGGGGATGTACAGCCCGAGGAGAATGAAAGAGATGCCGCCAACGACGATCGCCGCCGGCACGAGCAAGTTCTGCAGGTTCCGTCCCGCCATGGCCAGGCTCCTTGGTAAGGCGCACAGAGGGTAGCGGACGGCCGCGGTCGCGGAGCAGCGCTGGCGGGCGTTGTCGGTTAGGCGGGCGGCGGCGCCGAGCATGCGCGGCCGCACTCCGGACACCGCGGCAACCCGAGCAGTTCGTAGCCGCAGCGCGGACACCTGCCGCGACGTGCGCGCAGTCCGCGCCGGATGGGAATGACGGATAGGGGCGCCGCGAGAATGGCGGCGAAGAGCAGCGTGTTCAGCAGGAATCCCGGCCAGTAGGGGATCAGCGGCAGCGATCCGCTCGTCCTGGCGAATCCGCGACTCACTATGACCACGCTCGCCGAAGTGACGAAGCCCCCCGGCGGGGCGGCGCCGGGACTGTTCCGGACCACCGTCCGGAGGGCGGGGCGCGGCCAGCCGAAGGCGCTGGTATTGATCGATCGCGGCCCGCCGAGTTCCTGCTCGACGCTGACCCAGTATCCCGGCGCTGCGCGCACGCCTGACGCCGCGCTCTTCGGAACATCGAGGGCAATGTGCCACGGCGGAGCGACCGGTTCGCCCTCGTGCCCGCCGGCGGCAATGCCCACGAAATCACCGCTGTGGACAATCCCGTCCGATGTGAAGCGCACCTGCCGCCATCTCCAGGAGAGCTGAACCGCGTCGCCGAGTGCGGCAATCCCCCACGAGATGGCGATCGTGACAAGGGCGCCGCCCCCGAAGAGGGCCAGGACGAGGAGCGCCGTGGTCAGGGCGCGGCGGGGCATCGCCAATCGTACCCGAAGCCACTTCGCCGACGCCCGGTCTGCAATGGCCGCTGGCACCCTCGGCCTCGCCTGCGGCTTGCGGTTCCCCTCGGGCCGCTGCCCCCGGGCGAGGACCATGGCGCTCCCGCTTGCCCCCCTGCCCGGGGCGGCTTACCCTTCTTCCCGCACGCGGGCGTAGCTCAACTGGATAGAGCACCTGACTACGGATCAGGAGGTTGAGGGTTCGAATCCTTCCGCCCGTGCTTTCCCGCGGGGCAGGCTGACGCGGCCACAGGCCGAAGCAACCACAGGCACAGATTCTGTGCTTTCATCTGTGGCGACTCTATGGCTGGATGCTGAAGCCTCGGGACGAGACGCCTATCCGTCCTCCGGCCATCGGGCCGGCCACAACGCCCCGCACTCCGGGCACAGGATGCGCCCCTCCCGCTCCGGACTGGCGCCGATGTCGTAGCCGCAGGCGGGGCACATGCCGACGGCAACCATCGCCCGCACGGTCCGGAGTTGCATGTCCTTGATCGCCGTCGGCGAGCCCGACCGGCGCATGGCCCAGCGCCGGATCAGCAGCCTCAGCAGCGCCGCCTCATCGGGGTGCTCGGCCGCCCACCGGTCGCGTACCTTCGGCGGGAGGCGGCGCTCGACGCCCGCACAATCGATGACAGCAGCCGGACAGACGTCCAGCAGTCTGAAGGGTGGCCCCACGATCCCGATTTCCATGGGCTGCTCGCCTCACTGCGCCGTCGCGCCGCCTACGGACATCCCGCGGCAAACGAGTTCTGGAAGCACAGGAAGTCGAAGAAATCGAGCCCGCCGCTCCCATCGCAATCCGCCTCCGGCGCCCCCGCCGCGAAGCGGTTCTGGAAGCACAGGAAGTCGAAGAAGTCGAGCGCGCCCGAGCCATCGCAGTCGGCGTAGCAACTGTCAACATGCAGCCGCGCCGGCCCGACGAAACTCACGCCGCCGAAGCGCGTGAGCCTGCCGCCGATGAGGAACGAGCCGTCGGAGGAGCGAACGGCGTTGAGAACGACGTCATCGGCGCCGGGGTCGCACCACGCCGCGCCGTCCAGCACGGCCACATCCTCAATGCGCTCGCCCCCGGGGAGCTCGAGCCACAACAGAAGTGTGGCGCTGACGAGAAGGGCGTCACCCCCCC
>CAYMJK010000288.1:0-3365 GCA_964390535.1 uncultured Phycisphaeraceae bacterium
GTCCGATCACGCCCTCCAGGGCGTCCGGCCAGGCCCCGATCGGCGCATCCGGCTTCGGCGAATCCGGCGCCCCCGTCACCGGTCGTCTCCATCTGTGTCCCCGCTGCGCCCCGGCGCGAAGTCGATCCCGATGTCCAGCGACGCAGCCCCGTGCGTCAAGGCGCCGACCGCGATCCGTTCCACGCCCGTCTCCGCGATCGCCCGGGCCGTCTCCAGCGTCACGCCGCCCGAGGCCTCCAGCGCGATCGGCGACCCCGCGCGATCGCGCATCACCACCGCCTCGCGCAGCATCCTGACATCCATGTTGTCCAGCAGCACGACATCCACCAGCCCCGCCTCGATCTCCAGCACCTGCCCGAGTTGCGCCAGCGAATCGACCTCCACCTCCACGAATGACACCGCCGTCTCCCCCCCCAGCGCCCGTGCCCGGCGCGCCGCCGCCGCGACGGCGTCCCCCAGGCGCTCCGGCGCCACGTGCGCCAGGTGATTGTCCTTGATCAGCACCGCGTCATCCAGCCCCATCCGGTGCAGCCTGCCCCCGCCGCAGCGCACCGCGTACTTCTCCAGCGCCCGCAGCCCCGGCGTCGTCTTGCGCGTGTCGTAGATCGCCCCCCGCGCTCCTTCCACTGCGCGCGCAAACCGCGCCGTCATCGTCGCCACCCCGCTCAGCCGTCCCAGCAGGTTCAGCAGCGTCCGTTCCGCCGCCAGCAGTTCCCTCGTCGGCCCGTGCAATTCCGCGATAACGTCCCCCGCCACGAGCGCCTCCCCATCCGAGCGCCGCGCCCGCAGCACGGTTGCCGGGGCAAAGACATCCAGAATGTCCCCCGCCGCGGCAAGCCCGGCCAACACCCCGGGCGCCCGCGCCGAGATCGTCGCCATTGCCCGCGCGCCATCGGCAATGAAAAGCTCGCTGGTCACATCCCGCCCCAGCGGCCCCAGGTCCTCATGCCGCGCCGCCTCCGCCAGCCGGCGCACGCACGCCCGCCTCGACAGGGCGCGGTACAGGGCCGGAAGTTCCAGCGCGTTCAGATCCTTCACGGGCCGATGATACGCTGCGCCGGGCGGGGCGTGTGGGTCCGCTCGCCCCCCGTCACGCACTCTGTGGGCCACCTCTGCGCGCCTCTGCTACACTCTGCATCGCGACCCGCAGAATCGTGCCGAGCGGCGCAGGGTTGTTCGAGAGGATTCACCATAGAGGCACAGAGATAGATCCCTACGGAGTTTTTGAGGCGGTTACCGGCGGGGCTGAGTTCCAGGATCCCTGAACAGGAACTCCTTCCCTGTGCCCTCTGTACCTCTGCGGTGAAATGAAGGAGATCCCATGGCGCTTCTCGATGGAAAGACCGGGCTCATCGTCGGCATCGCCAACGAGCGCTCCTACGCCTGGCACATGGCCAATGCCCTCGCCGAGCACGGCGCGACCCTCGCCTTCACCCACCTCCCCGGCGAGAAGAACGAGCGCCGCACCCGCCGCGCCATCGACTCGCTCTTCGGCGATCACTCCAAAGCTCTCCTCGCCTCGCTGGATGCCGGCAGCGACGAGCAGATCGACGAACTCTTCAATCTGTACACGCAGCGCCACGACCGCCTCGACTTCCTCATCCATTCCATCGCCTTCGCCGACCGCGAGTGGCTCCAGGCCGGCCGCTTCGCCGACACCCCGCGCGAGGTCTACCTCGGCGCCATCGACATCTCCGCCTACACCCTGGCGGCGATGGCGGCCCGCGCCCGCGAACCGATGAAGGCCTCCGGCGGCGGCTCGATCATCGCAATGAGCTACTACGGCGCCGAGAAGGTCGTCCCCGGGTACAACATCATGGGCGTCGCCAAGGCCGCCCTCGAATGCACCGCCCGCTACCTCGCCGCCGAACTCGGCGAGCACGGCATCCGCGTCAACACCATTTCCGGCGGCTATCTCCGCACCCTCGCCTCCTCCGCCGTCGGGGGCGTCGAGGCTCTCGGCGAGCACGCCGCCACCCGCGCCCCCCTCCGCCGCGCTGTCGAGGGCGACGATGTCGGCGGGACCGCCGTCTACCTCGTCAGCGACCTCGCCAAGGGCGTCACCGGCGAGAACATCTATGTCGACTGCGGCGTCAACACCATCGGCGTGTGACGCGATTCCATCGCCTCGCCCGCAACGAAGCCATGAACGCAGAGAACGCAGAGCGAGCGCAGAGGGCGCAGAGGGTGAGCGGGATAGGGGCGAATGACTGGCGCCGCCCCGCAGGGCGCCGCGCATGCGCATGAGAAACGTTGCGAGCCGCGAAGGCGTGGACCCCTCCTTCCGCCTCTGCGCCCTCCGCGCTCCCTCCGCGTCCTCTGCGTTCCTGCTTCTGTTCCGAAGGCCAAGCCCTACTCCGCAAACGCCGCGTCGAACGCCCCGCCGGCGGGATCGAAATCCACGGCCCGCACGAAATCCACCGCCTCCTGCGCTCCGCGTTCGCGGCTCATGCCGCTGTCCTCCCACTCGACGCTGAGCGGACCCGCGTACCCGCAGCGGTTCAGCGCCCGCGTGATCTCCTCGAAATCCACCTCGCCGCGCCCAGGCGAGCGGAAGTCCCAGCCGCGCCGCACATCCCCGAAGCCGAGATGGCTCGACAGGATCGAACTCGTCCCATCCAGCGTCCGCGCGGCGTCCTTCACGTGCACGTGGTAGATCCGTTCGCCGAACGCCTCGATGAACTTCACCGGATCCATCCCCTGCCAGATCAGGTGCGACGGGTCGAAGTTGGCGCCGAACGCGGGGCGCCCGCCCACCGCCTCGATCGTGCGCGCAAACGTGTGCATGTCATACGCGATCTCCGTCGGGTGCACTTCCAGCGCGAATCGCACTCCATGCCGGTCGAACTCGTCCAGGATCGGGTTCCATCGCTCGGCGAAATCGCGATAGCCGGCCTCGATCTGGTCCGGCCCCGTCGGCGGGAAAAAATACAGCTTGTGCCAGATCGACGACCCCGTGAACCCGTTGACCACGCCCACACCCATCGCCTTCGCCGCGGCAGCCGTCCGCTTCATCTCCTCGGCCGCCCGCCGGCGCACGCCCTCGGCCTCCCCATCGCCCCAGAGCCGCGCTGGAAGGATCGCCTTGTGCCGCTCGTCGATCGGGTCGCAGACCGCCTGCCCCACGAGATGGCTGCTGATCGCCCAGCACCGCAGCCCGTGCTGGGCCAGCAGATCCTGCTGGCCCCGGCAATAGCCGTCCTCGCCGGAGGCCCGTTCGACATCGAAATGATCCCCCCAGCAGGCGAGCTCCAGCCCGTCATAACCCCACTCGGCGGCAAGGGGGGCGTGATCGGCGCGGGGCAGATCGGCCCAATGACCGGTGAAGAGCGTGTTGGGGGGGGGCATGGGGTGGGTCCTCCTCT
>CAYMJK010000289.1:0-3534 GCA_964390535.1 uncultured Phycisphaeraceae bacterium
GCCGGGCGCCGCATCGCCTCGCATGGCAACGGGCGTGATGCCGCCGAAGAGCGGCGTGAAGAACACCGGCTCACCCGCGTAGCCGCGGTCCCGATAGACGACGCCCGCCTCGCTGATCATCGGCAGCGAGGGAGTTCGCACCTGCGGGAAGAATTCGTCGACCACGACATCAACATCACCGCTTCCATCCGCTGTGGCGTGGTACAAGCCCTCCCACGCACTGGTGTACAGCAGAGCGGCGCCGCAAAAGATGACGTCGTCGCCGACGATCGCGGGGTTCGACAGCGACTTGAACGTAGTCCCCGGATAGGTGGGACTGTCAGTCTGAGAATCTGCGATGATCCGCAGGGCGCCGGTCGGGATGTCGTAGATGCAGATCACCTCGTCGGCCATGCGGGTTGCGTTGAACGCGATCCGGTCGCCTTCAAGCGCGGCCAGCCCTCCGCCGCCCCACTTGGCGCCATCGGGCAGGATGTCGCCCTCGCCGACAATGCGAGTGAGGGTCACCTGCTGCCCGAAGCACGCGCTGCCCGCCGCGGCGAGGAGCGCTGCAGCAGCAATCGATCGCCGCCGAAGCCGAGGGCATTCTATGAAGGGCTTGACTTCCATGTTTCATCTCCCGAGTGCGATGGCCGAGCGTGACTGAGGCAGATCGGCTGTCCGGTTCTGTTTCGCGATCACCCGCGGCACGGATGCGGGCGCCACAAGGCCGTGCGGCAAGGCTCGCCGCGAAGTGACAGGCGATGACCCTTTTTATCGCGACTACTGCTGCGGCCGCATGTGCCGAACGGTCCCGTGCTGCATTGTCGCGACATCGAGGCTGCCCGTCTTGTACAAGAGTTGCGCAGCGAGAGCGATCGCAGTCGCGATCAGTGACCGGCGAGAGCAGTGTGTCGGAGCATGAAGGGCCCAGGGCTGCGCTCCGTGCCATCGGGCAGCGCCATCCCGGCGGCGAGCCGCTCGCCCGACCTGCTCACGCGCCGGCCACCGGAAGCCCGGCTCCCGCCCGTCGACTGAGAATCACTCCTCGGCCGCCCTCGGGCTTCGCGCCGGGCCCTTGCTGCCGGGAAACCCGGGCTCCGGCGCCGCGTACCAGAGTCTATGGCGGAGACCAGTGAAGCTATCCTGCACGCCGCACACCGGGCGGGGCCATTCCTCATCACGCACAAGTCCTATAGCTACCGGTTCCAGCAAGGGTGGCACGAGCACCCGGTTGCGGGCGTCGATTTCGTGCTCGCTGGCGGCGGCGTGGGCGTGTACGCCGGCGATGAGGTCGAGTCGCTCCCTGGCGCAGTAGAGTACTTCGGCCCCGGCGTGCGGCACCGCTTCCGGGCGGCCCAGGCGGGGATCCGCACGATGCACGTGGTGGCGACGCCCGACCTGACCGCCGCGGCGAACATCCATGCGCCGGTGGTGGTGCGGCGGCTGGACGCATCGCGCGCCCTGGTGATCGCCGTGGATCTTGCGGCAGAGATTCTGACAACCGAGTCGCCGGATCCGCTGCTGCTGGAGAGCCTCTCGATGAGCCTGCTCGATGAGATCGGCGGGCCAACCCGCGAGCCCCTCGACGAGGGCAACTGGGTCGCTCAGGTACGCCGGGTCCTGCTCGATGCGCCCGAACAGGCGGAGAGCCTGCAGACGATCGCCGATGAGGTGGGGCTGCATCGCTCGCACGTGGCGCGGCATTTCAAGCGGATCGAGGGGATCACCATCGGCGAGTTCGGCAGGCGGGTGCGGCTGGCGCGAGCGGCGCGGCGGCTGGCGGAGCGATCGCCGCCGGCGCTCGCGGTGATCGCCCTGGAGCAGGGGTTCGGGGATCAGGCGCATTTCTCGCGAGCTTTCAAATCGCTCTACGGATGCACACCGGGCGCCTTCTGGCGCAGGTTCAGGGACAGGTAGCGCGGCGGCGCCTGCCGGCGGCGAGGACCAGCGCGATCGGCGTGATCGACGCCGGCCCTGGAACGGCATACAGGATGAACGCGCTGTCTGTATCCTGAAAGCCAGACCACTCCCCGGAAGCCCACGAGTAGGTTGCCGACCAGCCGTCGAAGAGATCCGCATCCTGCCACTGCCACGCGTCGGACTCCGAGGTGGTTTCGATCAGCCCTGCGCTCACGGCGAGGAAGTACCGGCGCCCCGCCTCGAGCGACAAGGGCGAGGTCAGGATCGCCTCGTGGCGATACTCGAACGCTCCTGCGGGCGTGCGGCGACCCGTGGCCGCCGGGGAGGTATCGGCCAGGTCAAAGGTCTCCGTGGCGAGCAGGCCGCCGGGTAGCCAGTCCCCGCCGACCTGCTCGGCCACGAAGAACTCGATCTGGACCGAATCGAAGTTCGTCAGATCGGGATGCATGTGCAGCGAACTCTGCCCCCACCACACGATCCGCGTGATCGCCGCAGGATCCGCGAGCACGAAGTCGTCGGCGTGCTTGAAGTTCTTGCGGACACGCGGCTCGCTATTGCTGAACCAGCCAAGCCCCACGCTCGCAGCGCTCGAGGTCGTGGGTTGGGAGAAGACCTGAACATCTGCCGCCGCCGCACCGCACGATGCGGCGCCGGCGACAACAGCCATGGCGGGTAGATACTTGCTCATCAATTCATGATGGCGCCGTCGAAGCCGGGCGTCTTGCACGGAAGTTGCGCCCGCGCCGCCCCGCGCCGGGCGACAGTCCGGCAACGCATCGCATCGTTCGATCTCGGTGACGCCGGGCATCTGGCGCTCAGCCTTGGTCAATGCTGCTCGGCGAGGATCGCCCCGACAAGGCGAACGATCGCGCGCGCGCTGAAGGGCTTCGATCGCAGTTCCCGGACGTTCGTGCCCTGCAGCGCCTCCGAATTGATCGCGTGGGCGGTGAGCACGATCAGAGGAATCGTCGCTGTCTCCTCGCCGCTGCCGAGAGCGGCGGCGAGTTCCAGACCGCTCATCCCGGGCATCCTGACATCGGTGATGATGAGGTCCGGGCGATCCCGATGGGAGGCGTCGAGGGCGTCGCGGCCATTCGAGCAGGCGGTGAGCCGATAGCCCTCGGCCTCCAACCGGTGTCCAAGGATGTGCAGGACGTGTGGCTCATCTTCGACCAGAAGAATGTGCGCTCCGCCCGGGACCATCGGATCACCTCTGCCGCGCCGGATCGGCGAAGCCCGACATCGGCTTGAGCACATGGGGCGGGTGTCACGAGCAAACGCCAGAATGCGAGGAATCTCGGAACCCGAATCGGGGGCCAGACGCCCTTCGGAAGAGCCGGGAGCCGAAATGAGAGACACCCACGCAGTTGACGCTCCGCCAGAGTTGCAAACCTCAGCCAAGGCCACGGCTCCGAACCCTTCCGGATGTTGTTCTGGGACGGCTGGCGAGGAATTGGAATTGGCTGCTCGGACGTGGAATGTTGGCGGCTCGGGACGGGTTGAAGCCTCGCGTGGTAGACTTATGGCGATGGTGATGCGGGTATGGCTGGTTCTAGCTCTCGTTCTCGCGGGCCTGCCGCGGGCGAGTAGCGGCGTGCCCGCGGCCGAAGAATGCGTCGCGGCGGGTTGCTG
>CAYMJK010000290.1:0-5905 GCA_964390535.1 uncultured Phycisphaeraceae bacterium
GCGCACGACCGCGCGTCGCAAGCCCGCGACCACGGCCCGCAAGCGCTCGACCACCGCGCGTCGCAAGCCGGCGACGACGGCGCGCAAGCGCTCGACCACCAGCGCCGCGAAGCGCTCCACCGCCCGGCGCTCGCCCGTGAAGCGTTCGACCGCGAAGCGGCCCGCGAGCAGCGCCAAGCGTCGCTCGACCACGACCACGACCGCCCGCAAGCGCCCGAGCGCTTCGCGGACGCGTCAGCCGGCAGCGCCGATGACGTACAGCTTCTCCTCGACGCGCGCCTACGTGCGCCGCCGGGCCGCCTGACGCACGGACGCACATCTCAGGACCATTGACACGGCCCGCGCCACGGATGGCGCGGGCCGCGTCGCGCGCAAAAAAGGTCCCGCAGCGAGGAGGCGTCCGCTGCGGGACCGGTACAGGGGGGCTTGGTCCGGCCGCCGCGGGCTCCCCCTCGCGGCGGCCGGTGCATTGAGCAGTGTCCCCCAGAGTGTCCGATTCGGCCCGGCCGGCCGCCACCGTCCGGGGGGCCCCCCATCCGCCGCGGGGTCGCTGGGCCGCCCGAACCCCTCCAGGCGGCACAGCCCCCCGGTACCATGCCCCATGGCAGGCAGGCTGGCGGTTTATCCGGGCTCGTTCGACCCCGTCACCTACGGGCACCTCGATGTCGTGCGCCGGGGGCGGAAGCTGTTCGACGAACTCGTGGTCGCGGTGGGCCGCAACCCGGGCAAGGCGCAGCTCTTCAGCGCTGACGAGCGCACCGGCATGGCGCAGACGCTGATCGACGAACTGGTCGCCGAGGAGGCGACGGGCGCCAGCATCCGCGTGGCGGCCTACGACGGGCTGACGGTGGACTTCGCGCGGTCGGTGGGGGCGACGGCGATCCTCCGCGGCATCCGCAACCTCTCGGACCTGCAGTACGAGATCCAGCAGGCGGTGACCAACCGGGAGGTGGCGGGGCTGGAGACGGTGTTCATCGTGGCCGGGCAGAGCTTCGCGTACACCTCCAGCAGCCTGATCCGCCAGATCGCGGCCCTCGGCGAGGACCTGGGCGCGCTGCGGACGATGTGCCCGCCGCTGGTGATCGAGCAGCTCCGGCGGGCCAAGGCCGAGCGCCGCCCGCTGCTGGAGCGGCTGCGGGCGGACAACGGGTAGCGGTGCGAGTGCTTACGAGGGCCTGTCCCAGAAAGCCTGACTCACCACAGAGGCGCAGGACACAGAGAAAAGAAGCGTGGCTTCCTCACTCTGTGACCTCTGCGCCTCTGTGGCGAAACGATTCGCGGTTCGGCGGGCGGTTCGGCGGGCGTTTACTGCTTCTCGCCCTCGGGCTGCGGCTTGAGTTCGGCGTAGTCGCGCGCGGGGGCCATCTTGCGATTGGCCTCGAGCACGGCCCGCTGCTGGGTGAACCTCAACTCCTGCAGGAAGGCGACGATCGCGTCGTAGCGGGCGTCGTCGTCGCCGGCTGCCTCCAGCGCCTCGCGCGTCTGCTGCACCGCCTCGGGCGCCTCCTCGGCGACATCGCCGGCGGCGGCGACCACATCATCGAAGTCGTCGGCGACCTGGAGGGCCATCCGGCGGAAGGCAAGCATCGCCTCCATGCTCAGCAGGTGGAACATCGATCGGCCCATGTCGATGCCGATCTTCCCCTTGTTCTCTTCGCCGTGCTCGGCGATGGCCTTGTCCAGCGCGATCTTGTTGTAGGTCTGGACCCAGTCGGCGTAGATGGCCTTTGTCGCGTCCATCTGCGCCTTGTCGATGGCGTCCTGCTGCTCGAGAAACTCGGGGAGGCCGCGGGCGGTCATGAGCACGCCCATGATCCCCTGGATCTCGTTGAACTGGGCGGGATCGTTCAGATCCGCGTCGTCGAACGCGCCGCCGGCGGCATCCATCACCAGGTCGATGTTCTCGATGACGAGGTCGTCCACGCCCTTGAAGTGCTCGTCCATCGCCGTCTTGATGTCGGGGATCTGCTCGGCCCGGATCTTCGGGTTGCGGGTGAGGGCGAGATATTCCGGGCTCTGGCGCAGCGGCTCGAGCTCACCGGCGTCGTTCACCTTCGCCAGGGGCTCGAAGGGGAAGTCAGGCTTCGCCGGCATGCCGCGGGGCCGGGCCGGCTCGGCGGGCGCGCGCGGCGGGGGCGGTGGCGGCGGGTACTCGACCGGCGCCTTCTCGACGGGCGGTGGCGGTGGGGGGGCCAACTGCCCGGAGGCAGGCAAAGCGATCATGACGCCGAGCAAGGCGCCCACAGAAGCGCGTGCGTTCATCCGTCGGTCCTCTCCGCCGGCTCCCGCCGGCTGGTATCCAGCGCCGCCGCATCGGGGCGCCGTGCCTCGATCACCCGCACCGCCTGCTCGGGCGTGAGAGCGATCATCATGTCCCAGAACAGTTCGATGCGCTCGGGGCCGGCCGCTTCGTCGAAGCGGGCCAACTGCGGCTCGAGAGGCGCGACCGCCTCCTCGGGCAACTGGGCCCGCAGCGTCTGCGGCAGGTCATCCTCGGTGGCGCGGGCCGCCTCGGCGATGCGCTGCCGGGCCTTGCGCACGAAGTCCTTCATCCGCAGGATCTGGATCAGGTTGCCGTCCTTGACGGCGGTCTCGTTGAACTCGAGCCCGGCGGCCTCGCCCGCGGCGACCTGTGCCCGGCACTGCGCCAGCCATGCGTCGGTGTAGGCGGTGTGCACGCGCTGGAGCGTCGCGTGCTGGGCCTCGCTGAGCGCTTCGCGGATCGCGCCATCGTGCAGGAGGTCGCCGCGCGCGTAGTAGTTTCGCATCAACGCGCCGAGGCCGCGGATCGGCGCGCCGATCTGCGCGTCGTTGATCAGAATGTCCACCGTCGACATCGACTCGATGTCCCCGGTGGCGCAGACCCAGTGGACCTGGCCGGCGAGGTCGAGGACGATCGCGTCGAAGACGGCCTCCCGCTCGGCGACGATCCGCTCCACTTCGGCCCGGGTCGGCTCCGGCAGGTCCAGCGCCCGCAGGGCGGCCAGGTCAGAGTCGGTATCCAGCCGCGCCAGCCGCCCGCCCGGCTCGTAGCGGACCAGGATGCTGTCCGGCCCGGACGCCTCCACCTGCGGATACTCGAACTCGAGCCCTTCCGGCGCCGCGGTCAGCGCCGGCGGCAGCAGCATCTCCTCCCAGCGCTCGGGATTGCGCCGCGTGATCAGGGCCCGGTTCTGCGCGTCGGTGAGCGTCACCGCCACCCGCAGGAACCGGGTCAGATCATCGACGTCGTCCACCGACTGGATGCGGTCGATCTCGGACGCCTGCTCGGGCGTCAACTCCAGGGCGCGGACATCATCGAAGAAGCCCTCTTCGCCGGCGCGGTACTGGCGGAAGAGCGCCCGGCGCACTTCCATCTCGAACTCCAGCGCTTCGCGCACGCTGTCCAGCGTCCCCGGCATCAGCAGCGTCGGGTCCACCTCCTCGCCCTCTTCGCTCAGCCGGCGCAGCTCGGCCTGCTCCTGGGCGATCCACGACGCCTGCCATCCGCGATAGATGCGCCCGAACTCCTTCAGATCGTCCAGCGTCATCCACGAGCGGATGTCCGGGTCGTTCAGCAGCGTCCCGCGTCGGGTGTAGGACAGCATCGGACCGCGGAAGCGGCCGATCTGCTGGCCCAGCGCGTGGTCGTTGACCGACTCCCACACCGTGCGCGGCTCGAGCCCTCCGGCGCGCACCAGGTCAATCGCCTCGCCGAACCGGCGGATCACCGACGCGTCGAGCATCTCGCGGCGCAGCGCGATGACATCCAGCACCTTCTGCCGGTCTTCCTCGCCCAGCGGCATGCGCCGGCCCGCGGCGTCGCCGAGCGGCTCGGTCAGCGGCAGCAGGTTGCCCGCGGCATCCCGCTCGACCAGCACGAAGCTGTCCGTCGGCTCCGGCTCGAGGACGGGGACCTGATCGACGGTCAGCGGCTGCTGCTGGCCCGGCTGGCCGGGCGCCTGGCTCGGCTGATTCGGCTGATTCCCCCGGCTCGGCTGGTTGGCCGGCGCCGGGTCCGGTGGCAGGATGGGCTGGCCCCTGGCCACCAGTGGGGCCACCAGCGGGCTGCCCAGCAGCAGCGTTGACCACAATCCCGCCAGCACGGCGCTACGCATTCGCATCACTGAAACCTCCACCGGCGCCCCCTCCGGACGCGTTCGGGACGCACACTATATCCGACAGCCCCGCCGGCGCCGACCCCCCTGCCGCCCCGCTCCCGACCGCTCCTGACCCAATCCCGGATGCGCGCCCGGCTCCGGTCAGGCGCCCGATCTGCCCCGCCTACGGTCTTTTCCAGCGACCAGGAGCCCGCTCATGCCGTCCGCCGAGACCCACGCCGACCTCGCCCGGCGCATCGCCGAGGCCTGCCTGCTCCGCGGCGAGTTCACCCTTCGATCGGGACGCACAAGCTCGTACTACCTCGACAAGTACCTCTTCAGCACCCGCCCCGAATTGCTCGGGCCGGTGGGCGACCTCCTCGCCGAGCGGATCGGCCGGCTGCAGGAGGAACTCGGCCGGGTGGACCGGCTGGCCGGGGCGGAGCTTGGGGGCATCCCGCTGGTGACTGTTGCGAGCCTGCGGACGGGGCTGCCAAGCGTCTTCGTCCGCAACCAGAAGAAGGATTACGGCACGGCGAAGCTGCAGGAGGGCCGGCTCGAATCCGGCGACCGCCTCATCTTCCTCGAGGATGTCAGCACCACCGGCGGGCAGGCGGTCGAGGCGATCGGCGGCTTGCGGGAGGTCGGGGCCGAGGTCGTCGCGGTGATCACGGCGATCGATCGCGAGGAGGGGGCGCGGGCGAACGTCGAGGGGGCCGGCGCACGGTTCGAGGCGCTGTTCACGAAGACGGATCTCGGCGTCACCGAGTAATGGCGCTGCGGCGGGCGCCCGGCGGCGCTACCGAGCCATCACCCACACGAACCCGGCCAGGGCCAGCGCCCCGGCGATGAGCGCCCACAGCGGGGGGCGGGCAGCGCGCGTGCGGGCCTCGCTCACAGCGCACCCGCAGTTCCAGCAGACTTCGGCGTCGTCGAACAGGTCCTTCCCGCACTCCGGGCAGGTCTGGGTGACATCGCTGAAGCGCTCGACATCCTCCGGCTGCGGAGCATCGGGATCGTCATCGTGATCGAGGTGGTCCACGACATCTCCTGCCGCCGGAGGCGGGCGACGGATGATCTCCCTGCCGGCATCGTCATCGGGTTGGCGCCTGGCCATGGGGCATGGTAGGGGACGAGCGGTCGTCGGCGCTGCTGCCGGCCGCGCTGCCAGTGGGGTGCGGCGGCTGCAGCGGCTCGCGCCCCGCCCGCCGGCGCAGGGTGTTGATGCGCGTGAGCACCGATTCGCGCCCGAGGATCGAGCGGATGACGCGGCGTTTGCCCGGCAGATCCACCAGCACCAGCCCGACCGCGATGGTGATCAGCCCCTGCCCCGGCAGCGCCAGCATCGCCACGCCGAGGAGGATCAGCGCCCAGCCGAGGGCGTTCTTGCCGATGATGAGCGCGATGCGCACCGGCGCCGACGCCCACTCGAAGCGCGGGCCGCGGGTCGATCTCCGCAGATAGTCCGGCTCGATCCGCACCAGCATCCAGGCGCCGGCGGCGAGTGTCGCCAGGAGGAGGACGACCGATCCGGCGGTGGCCCAGATCAGGATCGCCCTGTGCTCGCTGAGCCAGCCCATCGCCGCTTCGACCATGTGGATCTGTAGCGCGCCCGTGGGCTGCGGCGGAGTAGCACTCCGCCCCGTGCCACAGGCCGTCCGATGCCAGCCGACATCGGTGGCGCCGATCAATCCATGCGCACAACCACGAACCGGTAGTGCCGCACGGCGCCCTCGAACACCACCGGCCCCGGCAGCCCGCCCGCGCGCATCCACGCGGCCGCCTCATCGCTTGCGTCATCGCTGCGCAGCGCGAGGTAGATGCCC
>CAYMJK010000291.1:0-3112 GCA_964390535.1 uncultured Phycisphaeraceae bacterium
CGCCAGGATTGATCTGCCGTTCCCGGTTGCCCGGTAGTAGCGGTAGATTCGTCGGCCACCCTCCCAGTGGTGCTCGGCGATCAACTCATGAACTTCGATGTCGAGATGATCCTGATCCATCTCGCCCCGAAGCTGACTTGACATCTCGGCGGTAGCCTTGCGTATCTGTTCCAGAGCGACGCGCCGACAGCCTGCTTGTCGCTCCTCGTCCGAATCGACGAAACCGCTCGGCAAGATGCAGTACGCTCCTCTGTGGCTGAACTGCCGCAGCACAAGCACGGCATCGTCGACGACGAGTACAGCCGCAGCCATGAACGACTCTGATGAAGGTTCGGCCGCCATCCGTCCCCTATCGGATGATGACGCCAAGATCCTCAATCCTCAACTCCCCCAGCGACCCCGCCGACCGCCACGCCCGCTCATCCCCCGCCGCGGCCCCAACCGCGATCACGCGCATCCCCGCCGCCACCGCCGCCGCGACACCCGCCTCGGCATCCTCCACGACCACGCACTCCCCCGGCGCAGCGCCCACCCGCTCCGCCGCGAGCAGGAACAGATCCGGCGCCGGCTTCGTCCGCTCGACCTCCCCCCCATCGACGATGGCATCCAGCAGCCCCGCCATGCCGAGCCGATCCAGGATCGCGCGCGCATTGCGGCTCGACGACGCCACCGCTACCTTCACGCCGCGCGCCCGCAGGCCCCGCAACATCTCCATCGCCCCCGGTAGGATCGCCTCCGCCCCCAGCGCCTCCAGCGACGCCACATACATCGTGTTCTTCTGCGCCGCGAGCTCCACCCGCTCATCGGCGCTGTATTCCCGCGATGACCGCTCCAGCAGGATCTCCAGGCTGCGGTCCCGGCTCACCCCGCGAAGCCGATGATTGTCCTCGCGCGTAAACGGCACCCCCTCGGCATCCGCCACCGCCTTCCACGCCCGGAAGTGCAACTCGTCGGTCGTCACCAGCACACCATCGAGATCGAAGATGACCGCGGGCGCCGGTGGCACAGGCGTCTCGCCTGTGCGCGCGCCCGCGCCCCCCACAAACACCCCCGACTCCCGCGCACCGATCACCCGCCCCTCTCCCCACACCTCCACCGCCAGCGGCCGATCCGACCGGTTCTCAACCACCGCCCGCCCCGGCTCGAGCGCAACCCGCGCCCGCTGCCCCTGCCACACAACACCAAACGCCACCCGCTCCCACTGCCGCGGCAGGCGCGGCGCCAGCGTCAGCACATCCGTCCACATCGCCGCCCGCATCCCCGCAAACCCCATCACCATCATCTGCCACACGCCGCCCGCGGCCGCGATGTGCACGCCCTCGGCGGCCCCGCCATGCTCGACATCCAGGTCCAGCCCGCTCCCGCGCTCCCAGAACCGCCACGCCTCGTCATCCAGCCCCAGCCGCAGCGCAACGAGCGCATGCACCGCGGGCGAAAGCGAACTGTCGTGCGTCGTGAGCGGCAGGTAGTAGTTCCACGCGGCCCGGACCTCCTCCTCCGTGAACTCGTGCGGAACCAGCGCCATCATCATCAGCACATCCGCCTGCTTCAGGCAGCGCGTGCGATACAGCCACTCCTGCGGCACATTCGCCGCAAACGGCCGCGATCGGTCAACCCAGCGCTCGTCGAACTGTGGATCCGCCAGCCGGTCGAACCCGGCGCACTGCAGGATCAGCCCCCCCGCCCCGCGCCCAAAGGGCAACCCCGCGGCCGCATCGCGCATGCGCGCCGCCTCCGCAGCGCCCTCCGGGCCGCCTGCCTGCTCCAGCGCCTCGGCCGCGAGCGTCAGGTTCAGACCCGCCATCCGATTGGTGTACGCGTTGTCATCGCCGAGCATCGTGTACTCGTCCGGGCCCATCACCCCCAGCAGATGCGGCAGGTTGTCACCCGCTCGCCGGTCGATGCGCGACATCCAGAACCGCCCCGTCTCGACCAGCAACTCCCGGATCCGCGCCCGGTCGCTGGTGGCGCCGGCCTCCGAGCCGTGTCCCCCGCCCGTCGCCCGCGCCAGGTGCGCTGCGCCGTACGCCACATCCGCCGTGATGTGGATCTCGTGATCGGCGTACTGGAAGTTCGGGCAGCACTCGCGCCCCTCCGGATCCGCCTCCCACGCGAAACGCGCCCCCGCCTGCCCCTTGCGCCGCGCGTTCTCCTGCGCTGCCCCCAGCGTGCGCACGCGGTAGTCGATCAGCGCCCGCGCCCGCGCCGGATCGGTGTACAGGAAGAACGGCAGCAGGAAGATCTCGGTATCCCAGAAGTAGCGCCCCCAGTACGCCTCCCCTGCGTACCCCTTGGCATCAATCGCCAGCGCCGACTCCGCGCCCGGATGCGCCCGCAGCAGATGGTACAGCGCCACCCGCGCTGCCCGCTGCGCGCGCGCATCGCCATCGATCTCGATGTCGCACGCCTCCCACCGCTGAGCCCATGCCGCGACATGCTCCTCCAGAAGAGCCCCGAGCGCAATCTCGGGGAGATCGGGGAGTTCCGGCTCCGCACTGCGCGCTTCGCTCCTCCTCCCCGAGCTTGCGCTCGGGGCTCCTGCGCAGTACCGCGTCAACTTCTCGAACGTGGCCGGCGCCCCCGCGCGCAGCGTCACCCGCCGCCGCAGGGAGATCGCATGGTCTCGAACCACCGGCTCGATCACCTCCCCCGCCCCCCGCAGCAGCATCCGGATCCGGACCTCACCCCCGCCGTCCGTTTCCACGCGGCAGGATGCCCCGCCCGCGCCGTTCTTATCCGACTCCACCACCACGTCCGTGAAGTGGTCATACCCATTCGTCGTCACCCCGGCATCGATCGCCGCCTCGACCACGACCTCGATATCGCGATCCGCCCACACCCGCATCTGCTGCACGAGCAACCCCGGCCGGTCGTGGTGCACGAAGCGCTCGTGCTCGATCGTCACCTCCACCCCCCCACCCACCGCGCCCCCCGTCCGCCACACCACCCGCCGCATCAGCACCGCCCGGCGCATGTCCAGCGTCCGCTCGTGCGACACGATCTCGCTGCGCCCCACATCCAGCCGTTCGCCGCCGGCGCCCCCCACCGCCCCCACCACCGGCGTCAGCAACAGCGCGCACGGCAGATTGATCAGTTCGTTGTTCAGCAGCGG